>JAZSES010000384.1:0-3197 GCA_045531805.1 Candidatus Limenecus sp.
TACTGCTGTTACAATACGTTTTGTTTCAGGACGGGGAATGATACACATTTTAGCATCACCTTCACCGTAAATTTCACCTTTACCTGAGTTACATATTTCGTCAAATATGTATCTACCATTTTTAGCATATTGTTCTTGTAATTCTTGTCGTAAACGTTTAGATTTACGTTTGTTTTGACTGGACCAAAGTAAGAATATAAGAACAATAAGGAAAACGATAGCAACAATAATGATTGAAATCGTTGTGATATCAATCGTAATCATAATGTTCACGCTCCTTTAATTTTCATACATTAGACGTTCTAAGTCTGGTGTTGTTAGGTATAACTCAATGACATTTCTTGATGTTATTCCACTAAAATCAAGATAAGTTGCAGTGCTTTCTATTATGTATGAAGTTGTTTCTGTTGTTTCATGTATTATTACATTACGTTTGTTGTGACTCTGTTTGTCTACAATATCACCTGTTTTAATCCAAATATGATATTGTCCTGATGATATATTATCGTCTTCAAATGTAACAGCTTCTATCGGTATTTTTGTGGTACCAGTGAAAATATAATCATCTTCAATGAGAATACCTGTACCCGATAGTTTAAGCTCTTCCCATGCTTGTTCGATGTTTTGGCGTTCTTGACTTTCACTCATTTGTGCCATAGTGTCTAAATAAGCTGAAGCAATAAAGAATATCCATACAAATAAGGCAATAATGTATGAAATGCGTTTTATCTCTTTTTCTTTTTTATCCTTGTTTTCATTCATATTTATTGTACCTCTTTTGCACTTTTAATTTCTACTCCAGAAATGCTGATGCTTAAAGCATCCCATGCTGCACTTATCAGTAAAAGAATGACAAGTACAATGAATGTGATGAGTAGGATTTTTAGAAGCTTTTTGGTTACTTTATTTGCATTATTAGCAACTGGCACTAATAATTTGTCTTCGATTTTTTCGTTACCTTTTTTCATAGCATTATTAGCCGCATCCTTGATTATATAAGGCGAATAAAATAATGTCATCAATTTTAAACGCAAAAAGGTTAGAAATTTTTTCAATTTTTGTATCATTGATTTAACTCCAATCTATCATCTGCATTGAATCCCATTTCTTCAAAAACTATGGTTTTTAAACCATCAACGCCGATTGATTCAACTTCTGAACTAGAGCCTCGTTTTGTGCACATGATATCACCGTATACTTCTTTGTCAAAACGATTACATATGCGTTTATATTCAGCTCTATGTGCTTGATTGAGTGTATCTGCAATCAGAATGCAATCATCAATTACAATTTTAGCTTCATCTGAAGCATTTAGACTTTGTAATTTAGATTTCAACTGATTGCAGAGCTCATTAACATCATTGTGTCCTGTTAAACTTAGAATCTTCCCCATTGGTGTGTACCTCCTATTGTTTAATATGTGCTAAGTAAGCATCTGTTGCTTTTTCATAGCCCATATTATTGCTGGTGTAAAATGTTTCATCAACGCCATCAGGAAGATATTTTTGTTGTACCCAGTGATTTGGATAGTCATGTGGGTATAAATATCCTATTCCGTGACCAAGTTTCACAGCAGATTTGTAGTGACAATCTCTCATGGAATTTGGTACGTCATTTGATGGGTGACTTTTAACATATTCAAGTGCTTTATCAATACCAATATAAACATCATTACTCTTTGGTGCAAGAGCTACATATGTTGCAGCATGAGCTAATGTGATTCTACCTTCAGGCATTCCAATACGTTCTACTGCAAGTGAAGCATTTACAGCAATTACAAGAGCCATAGGGTCTGCATTACCAACGTCTTCAGAAGCCGCCACGATGATTCTTCGTGCGATGAATTTAGGGTCTTCACCTGCTTCAATCATTCTTGCAAGATAGTAAAGTGTTGCATCAGGGTCAGAGCCTCTCATACTCTTAATGAAAGCAGAAATGGTATCATAATGCATATCACCGTCTTTATCATATTGTAAATGAGGTTTCTGTATAATGGCTTTCACATTATCCAATGTTATTGTCTTTGTTGTTTCATCAGCATTTAAAGCTGAGGTTTCAAGTAATGATAAAGCATATCGAGCATCACCATTGGCTTGTTCGGAAATCAAACCAAGAGCTTCTGTTTCGATTTTATAATTTTCAGAACCAAGACCTCTTTCGGTATCGTTTAAAGTTCTTAAAATTAGTTGCTGAATATCACCAGCGCCAATAGGTTTTAGTTCAAATAGTATTGAACGTGAAACAAGTGCAGGATTTACCTCAAAGAATGGGTTTTCAGTGGTAGCACCGATAAGAATAACAATTCCATTCTCAACAAATGGTAATAGATAATCCTGTTGTGCTTTATTGAAACGGTGTATTTCATCAATGAATAATATTGTGCGTTTACCGTCATCATCTAAAGCTTTTTGTGCTGCTTTGCAAACAGTTTCGATGTCTTTTTTACCAGCTGCTACAGCGTTAATTTGTTCAAAATTTGAGTGTGTTGTTTGCGCAATAACACTAGCAATGGTAGTTTTACCTGTACCAGGCGGTCCGTATAATATAATACTGGAAAGCTGGTCTTTGTTAATCATTTTTGTGAGTAATGAGTCTTTATTGAGTATGTGATGTTGACCTACAATTTCATCAACTGTACGTGGTCTCATTCTCACAGCAAGCGGTTCATGCATAAAGTTGACCTCCAGTGTTTATTTTACATCATGGTGATATAATTTTGTAAAACCTTCATTTTTTTGTACAACATTCAATTGCAACTTTGTTGCCTTCCATATAAGCATCAATTACTGTTACAATTTCATTTGTACCTTTGATTGTAACTTCATCTCCGTTGTGTAACTTTTTAGCGTTGTTTAAGTTCAATGTGAAAACCTCCTATAATCCTCTATCAACTGTAATACCGTGTTTGATGAGATAATCAGCTTTAGCTTTGATTCTGCAATCTGTTGTATTAACATACTTACATAACATGCAATCTGTATGTTTTACACAGTCTGTATTTTCAATAGCTGAAAGGATTCTGATAAGTTTTGATGTTTCAGATGGCAACTCTTTAAATTGTTTTCTGAATTCTATTTTAGTGATACGTGAATCTTGTAACTGAGTTTTACCAAAATTGTGAAAACGTTTAATATAAACGAATTGTTCTGTTTCTTTTATGATATTGGCAAAAACTGTGTTTTCATCAACTGTGTCAG
>JAZSES010000404.1:0-4549 GCA_045531805.1 Candidatus Limenecus sp.
TAAGGACCGGTATTAGGCAGACCTATACTCAAACTCAGATTGAGCTTACAACGATGTTTAATTTCATTATTAATAAGCTAAGAACTGATATGGATTCGAAGAATTTTATCATCTACGGTAAGAATATAGTAGAAGGTATCAGAAAAGGTATTAATGATAATTATAGAAACATTAGTGATAACCTTAGAACTATGATTTATTACATTATCGATTATTTAGACGATAACATTGATTCTGAGGATTATGAAAAGTATGGTGAGTATATTGCTCAGGGCTTGGCAGATGGTATTGATGCTAATGCAGATGCCGCAATACAAGCAGCACAAGATATGGTTGATGCTGTAAATGCAATTATTGCAACAACTGCTAAGATCAGTTCTCCTTCTAAAGTAACAACTGAAGATGGTATGTATATCGCTACTGGTCTTGCTAATGGTATTAGGAAGTACTCAGGATTGGCAATAGCTGAAGCAGCTTCTATGTCTGAGGCAATTGTTAATGAAGCAAATAACATTATATCTGCAATCAATTCAATATTGACTAATGATATAGATTCTCAACCTACAATAAGACCTGTTCTTGATACATCTGATATCGAGAGCAAGGCACAGAGAATCAATTCATTATTCAATAGCTCAGATTTGGCAATGGTTTCTTCAATCAAGACTTCTATAGATGGATATGAGAACAGTAAGACATCTGGAGGTCCAACCAACAATTCTTACACATACGGTGGTGCAAATATTTACATTACAGCTCGTGATGGAGAGAGTGCTGATGAAATAGCAGACAGAGTAATAGATAAACTAGACAGACAAATGAGTCGTAGAAAGGCGGTAAATGGAACATGAAACCAATATATCCTCATTACCATTATGTTGTATATAACGGCAGACCGCTTACTGATTTCAGTCTATATGTTTCTGGTCATGGTACGTTTAATTCTGCTGAACGAGATGTAAAGAAAGTTGAGGTTCCTGGTAAATCTGGGGACCTCATTTTCGATAATGGCAGATTTAAGAACGTCACTGTAGTTTATAAGGATGCGTTTATATTAGAAGACGATGACAATCAAACTTCTTTTGCGCGGAAGATGAGAGAGTTAGCGAGCTTCTTGAAAAGTAGTCCAGGTTATCACAGGCTCGAAGATACCTATCACCCAGATGAATTTAGACTGGCAAGTTGCGTCACGAATATTGAACCCGAAGTGTATCAACTTGTAGCTGGTCAGTTTGATTTGGAATTTGACTGCAAACCACAGAGGTTCATGAAGAGTGGTGAGAAACCATTAACTTATACAAGTAATGGAAAGATATTTAATCCATCGAGCTTCAATTCAAAACCAATAATCAGAGTTTATGGTAATGGAACTGTTGCTGTCGGTGAAGAAGTTATAACAATAAGCAGTCACCAACAACAGTACATAGATATCGATTGCGATATGATGAACTGCTATTGCGGTGCTGTTAATTGTAATGGCTATGTTAGGCTTAACAGCGATGAGTTTCCTGTACTTACTCCAGGCGCAAATGGGGTTAACTTCTCAGGAAACATTTCTAAAGTAATAATTACGCCAAGGTGGTGGTTTATATGATTCCTATTTTATATGAAGCAAACGAAACTGACTTCACAACCCTTGGCATTGGCCCATTGGGTGATGTAATCAAGTGTACAGTAACTGAAGAGTTGAATGGTCAGTACGAACTTGAGATGACTTATCCTGTTGAGGGTATACACTATTCGGATTTGGTAGAGGATAGGCTGATATATGCAGTACCTTTTGAAGGTGGTGCTAAGCAGATATTTAAAATCTATCAGATAGAAAAACCGCTAAATGGTGAGGTAATAGTTCGTGCTGAACATATTCATTATCTTCTTAACAAGATGGTAGTTATGCCATTCTCTGCGTCAAGTGTTGCAGAGGCCATAGCTAAGATTCAAGGCCATGTAGTTGACTATTGTCCGTTTACATTTACAACAGATAAGAGCTCAATAGGCCAATTTAAGATGGTTACACCAATAGAATGTGGAAAGCTTCTTGGCGGGGTCGAAGGTAGTATCTTAGATGTATTTGGAAAAGGTGAGTATGAGTTCAATAATTTCAACGTCATTCTCCATGCGCATAGGGGATACGATAACGGTGTCACTGTTAGATATGGCAAAAACATGACTGAGTTAAATTCATCAGTAGATACAACCAACGTCTATACTGGTGTTATTCCCTTCTACAAAGACACAGAAGATAATGTAACTTACGCCGATGGATATGCAGTATGGTCTGATCATAAGGGTGACTATGTATATCCTATGGTTAAGGTATTGGATCTGTCATCGGAGTTTGATGCTGAGAGAGAAGCTTGGGAACGGCAACAATCGGAGTCCGAGACACCGTCAGAAGAACCATACAAACCATCTTCTGGCGAACTGATTTCGAAGGCTAGAGACTATCTAACCAAAAATGCTGGGTGGAATAAGTCTAATAACATCAAGGTATCATTTGTTAATCTTTGGCAGTCTGAGGAATATGCTGATACCGCTTCACTCGAAAGGGTTAAGATGGGCGATACTGTAACTGTTATTTACCAGAAACTTGGCGTAAAGGTTGCTAAGGAAGTGACTAAAACAGTATACAATGTTCTTCTTGAGAGATACGAGTCAATAGAGCTTGGAAACGCTTCTGCTTCTTTGGCAACAGAGGTAGCTAGTACATCCGCAGCTATACAGAGGGCATCTGTAGAAACTAAGAGTTGGATGGATAAAGCTATTGAGCATGCCACAAAACTTATTACTGGTGGTCTTGGCGGGTACGTTGTAATCAATAGGAATGCTGCTGGTAAGCCAAATGAGATACTCATAATGGATACACCAAACAAAGCCACGGCTGTGAACGTTTGGAGGTTTAACCTTAATGGTCTTGGTCATTCTCATAGCGGTTATAACGGACCATTTGATGATGTAGCTTTAACCGCAGACGGAAAGATAAATGCAACCATGATTACCACTGGTGAGTTGAATGCTAACATTATTAAAACTGGTGTAATAACTGACAAGGAAGGCAAGTTCACCCTAAATATGGATACTGGGGAGCTTACGATGAAAGATGGTACATTTAGTGGAGAAATAAATGGTAGTACCATCACAGGCTCAACAATCCAAAATGCTAAGAATGGTTCAAGAATAGTACTGGACGGCTCATCATCAGTAAAGGGCTATTATGGTGATACTATTCATAACATCATCAATATGTCAAACCGAAACAACAATAACAATGACCTTATCATCGATGCTGATCATCAGCTTCATATTAGAACTCCCAAAATCTATGTTGCTGAAGAAAGCACTGGAACTGGAGAGGCTACAGTATATGAGACATTATCAAGAGTTGGTACTAGCAAAGAGGGTAATGGGTTTGAAATTGTTACTCATGTTTCAAAGAACACTGACGATCTTGGTGAATACTGGCTTAAATCGTTAAGTCCAGATGAAGGTGAAGTTCTTTGTATTCTTCCTGTATTCTTGGAAGTTGACTATGAGAAGTATAACGTAAGAAATGGGCTGTGGACAACAGATAATTCAACGAGGTCAGAGAAGATATGAAAATTGCTATTATTGATGAATATGGGAATGTTCTACAGGCGTGGTATAGAAAAGATGGTATTGTTATCACCGATGAAGATAACCCGTATAATATTAAATTCTGTATAGGTGTTTACTATAACGAAGAGCAGCGTGAAAAATATGCAGAGATTAAAAAGTTAAAAAAGTATCTTGAAAGTACTGATTTCAGAGCCATGAAATATGCTGACGGAGCTTATACTGAAGAGCAGTATAAACCGTATAAAGAAGCTAGAGCAGAAGCAAGGGCAAAGATAAATGCAATCGAGGAAACTTTTATTGCACCTACTCTAACAAGAGAAGAAATTGATCTTGCTGAAAAGAAGGCTTTAGGACTTATCAAGACAGAATAGGAGGTAACGTATGATTACCCAAGAATTAGATCTAAATATGGTTCCTGGTTCGGTACCTCCTGTGATAAATGTTTCACAGTTTGATACAGGGGCCAGGACTTTTGTGTTTACCTTGTATAATGGGTCAACATTGTTTAATGGACCGGTTGCATCTTGTAGGATTGAGGGTATTAAGCCTGATAGAAAAGGTTTTAGTTATAATGCTAGTTATAATAATGGCGTTGTAACTGCAGACTGTACTGAGCAGATGACAGCAGTTGCAGGTAACGTAATTTGTGAGCTTCGTCTTCTCGAGAATAACGAGAAAGTTTTGGGAACACTTAACTTCACGTTATGTGTCGAGAGATCTCCTTTAAATGATGAGACAGATATCTCACAAACTGAATTGCCTGGGATAATTGATCTTGCCAGAAGTCATGAACAGGCTGCGGCTAATAGTGCTAACCAAGCGGCTAATAGTGCAAATCAGGCAGCTAGAATAAAAGATGACCTACAAAATCATCTGGATCAGATTGATCAAAATACTTCTAATATTAATAGATTAAGAAGTGATGTAGATACTAATACTTCTAATATTAACG
>JAZSES010000300.1:0-8374 GCA_045531805.1 Candidatus Limenecus sp.
ACTTAAAGTTAATGCTTAATCTACTTTTATGCCGCATCTGTATTTTTGGCAATCAGCGGAGTTAATAACTGTCACAGATGGATTATCCGCAAAATGCGCAACTACTTCCTCTAAAGTTATATATTTTTGCATGTAACCACCAAATATAAATGTTTTATTTTCAATTGAATACTTATTATAAATATTTTCAAATAAAGTGTTAATAGTATTTATTAATTCATCTGAACTCAACCGATTTTTATTTTTAAATTCTAACTTTACGGATACTTTTTGAGATATTGTCTCATTAATATCAATTGATTTGTTTTTCTTCATATCTTTCAAAAAATCTCCATGCAACTATATCATCTTTAATAATTTTATTAGATGGCGCATCTGTCATCCATTTATAACCGTCATAATAACCAATAGCATACTCAATGGTATCAGTTTTAAATGCAATTAGTAAACGTCTTAAACAGCGACATGTTTCATTATCAAGATTCACATAGGTCATAGTGTACTGTTCTTCAGTTGGTAGTTTTATTAAAGTACTAACCCAGTCAATCGTGGGATCATCATTGTTATCAATAGTATCATAAATAGTTTCTTTAAGACGTTTTGAAATTATATTAAATGCTTCATCCGTCATAGGATGACCGCAATAAGGACAAAAATCAAATTCATCTGCAGTTAAATTGTGATAAGTCAAGTCAATTGGTGAATCACAATGACTACATACTAAAAATACTGAATCTGTTGATTTATATTTTTCAATTTTCCACATAATATATTAATATCTCCTTATATCGCTAACCATAATTAAACTAAGTATAATGATTAAACATGTGAGGTAATCATTAAACTATGCCTCGGTCAAATACTCTTACCACTGAAGGATTATCAAAAGTAATTTCATGCAAATATAAAGTACTGAAATCTACATGATCTTCACAGTTACAATATTGCTCGTCAAACTCCTGTATTTGATTTTTAGCTGTATCAAAATCAGGCGCAGCAATAATCAATTCATATTTATGAGTATCACAACCAGTATTTAAATTAAATATCGCACTCCAAAATTTCATTGCCTTAGGTATTTTACTTAGATGCTTATAACTTGATTTATCCAATAAAGTTTTACAATCAGCGTTACCTTTTAGAGGACAACCGACACAACCTTTAACACCCTTACAAATTCTTAATGCTTTAATGCATTCTTCACGAGTTAACATTGATTTAACTCCTCTACAGATAATATTTTTGACACATCATTAATATAATTAGACATTAAACACTCTGCTAATTGTTTATACTTTTTAAGGTTGTCATCTAATGCATCTTCAGATGGAATATTGAGTAAATCACGTAATAATTCGGCATCAGCTATAAATCTAGAATAGTTGCTAATTAATGTCGGTCCAATGTAATTAGCGAGTTCAATAGCTCTATCAGGATTTTCATAAACTGTACCAGTAAGACCGTTATTGTCTTTTGACATAATATTTAAACACATCCTTTAATCATAGTCTAGTTATAATAATATCGTCTGAAATTATATCATTGCCAAAATAGCTATTTGGTTTATATGCGGGTGATTGACTATCTGGTGTATTAAGTCGTTCGTCAAACAATGTTTCAGACTCTTCAATATTTTTCATTACTTGAGATATAAATTCATCGTCAACTCTAGAGTAATCTGGAATTATTTCAGGGATTAACATTACGCAGACCCTCGCCACTTAATTTATCGAGTTCCGGCAATTTACCCGAGTCGATACATCTTATAATATAATCAAAATCAGATTCATGTGCATCTTTATAAGTATGCATATCATTAATAACTTCATTTAAACGATTAGTTGATACTGCGATATCATAATTTTTATCGCCACACAAATCCATAAGTGGCATAGCCGACCACTTCTTTTTATCAAAATAAACTACGCCATATCTGCCATTATATTTTGAATCTTTTAAGGTGGTGCGTTGCTTACCTTCATTGTCTAAAACTCTTTCAAACATTGCGATAAATGGTAATTCTTTTAATTGATTCGATTCATACGCAGCAACTAAAAATTCAATATTTTTATGCATTCTACATAATAATTCATTTTCAGTTATTTTACCGCAAGTTAAATCTATAACTTTAAATTTAGGATTGGTCGCATGTATTTTCATTATTTGCGCATCAGATTTTAATTGATATAACGCTTTTTCAATGTCAGTACTCACATCATTTCACCTCTTAATTAATCTACGTGCAATTCTTTTAATACTTGTTTATTCCATTGATGTATAATATCATGTACAATTGCGTTTGCAAATTCATCGTCCATAGATATACGTTCCAATTCATCAATTGAATACTTATGACTAAAACCTAAACACATACATCTGACATGACCTGGATTTATATGCTGTATTCTAATAGTAATGTGATTATCATCTTCAGGAGAATCTTCAATACATTGAGAATCTTGCGTAAATATGACTCTTTGACCGCATCTTGGACAGCGTAATAATTTATGTTCATTTTCAGCAAAGTAGTCAAATAACTTTTTGTCGCTAGACATTATTAGTCTCCTCCGATACATCATCAATGTCTGATAATTCAGTGTGTACAACATTTTGAATAAATTCGTTTATTCGTTTATCAAATATGGCGCATTCTATAAATAAGCTCGAACCATTATCGTAAATTACTTCGTTGTCACCGCCGTCATTTTCTATAGTTGGGAAGTTATATTTACGACAAATGTCAAAACCCATTCTGTCATTTATAAAACGCACTGCGGATAAAATGTCGCCAAATATAAACTTATTATAATTCATATTTATGATATCAAAAAATACTGTGCCTAGTACAAATGGCTTTTGTAATATAACCGGAATCTCCTCGGATTTAGTACTATCGTCATGCAGTTCATTTGGGAAAAGTTGGTCTTCGGTAGTACACATATAAACTATTGAGCCAACCGGTAGAGACGTTTTAATTAACTGGTTATTTTCCTCCAGTTCGATGTAGTCTTTTAATTCGTTAAGACCTAATAATAAACTGTTTCTTAAATTCGCATCAGCTACACCAATGCTAGTGCGTGATATCAATTCATTTAAACTATCGATTCTTGATACGTTGGTCATATTCATGTTAGTTAAACTCCCCTTCGTCAACTTTAGTTTTAGGTTCATCACAAGTAAATGTTAATTTATTTGCATCAAGATATTTCTGAAATTTCGCCAAAGTATCAAACGCTACGTCTAAATCAGAAATTTCTTGAAATGTATCTTTATGCTCAGCGCTAGTTAATAAATTTACTTGAGCATCAAAATCGCAAGAATCACTCATTATCTTTACGATGTTTTCATTAATACGTAATTTAGCCGTATTTAAAATTTGACCAAAGAAATCATTTAAGACACCATCTTTTAATTCATCTGTATATGAATAAAAACCGCATGAATACTGTCTACTTTGTGATATACAAGTATCAGTCATTCGCATAATGTATGTACTAGTCTGTTGTTTTAAATTAGATTTATTGTTAGTTTTCTTACTATATGATATCTTATTAATCAAACGTTCGAATAAAATAAATACAAGCATAGTAATTAAAATAACTGCAAGTATAGGCCAACCTACGCATCTAATAATTATATTAGTCATTGAAGTATCAAAATTGTCATAGCTATCTTCACGTATATTGCGAACGTAACTGATGGTTGAAAATACAGCCATACTCAAAGTGCACGCTACATAAAATAATAATACACACACTGTCGTACTCATAAATCTATCACCTTTCTTACTCTTTGTTAGCGTGGTCTTATTCTAAGACTGTTATTTTTCAAATATCTGGAAAATTTATAACCACCGAGTATGTAACTATAAAATGAATCAATTAATGGGTTATACTTATAACCATTATTTTTAATTAAATTTAAAAGGTTTCCTACATTAGTCAAATCTTTTCGACTCGCTGGCAACTGATTAAATAATGTATCTATTGAATTTATAATTGATTCATGAACACGTTTATTCATGACTACTGCATCCTTATAATACACCGCATGAATTACAGCTACTTTAAGCGCCATATCAACTCGAATCTCATAACTTTGATTAGTTTCAAATAGTCGTCGGTCAACACTGTTCTTTATACGTGTTGTATCTAATTTTGGAATCATAATAAGGGATTCACGTTCAGTTAAAAAATAACGTGTTACAAATTTGCTCATAATAATACACTCCTCTAAATTAATTATTTGAATTACATTTTAAGTTCGATATCATAGGCCGCGCTTATTAACCGTCTATTAATTACAATGTTATCCTGTCTTAATTGATTTAATAACTCTTCTGCAGTACTAAATACACCGTATGTACGAAATATTAATAAACAGTTAATTATGCAATCATCAGATGCAACTGGGCCATATTCAGTATTTGTAATATATTCTTTATTTATGTCTACATACTGTTGAAGCCACTCTGTAAATTTGCACCTGGTTATTAAATCATAATTTATAATTTTTGACATAGTGATTAATGCACCTCTAAAAATATCAACTAATTTATTTATTTAGTTAATTTGCAAATTATATAAAAATGGGACCCCATTACTGAAGTCCCATTTCCTTATGAAGTTCGTCAATATCGAGACCTGTTAGTTCCTTTAAACGATATGCAGCCATCCAATGACCTTCAACTTGGTAATCATCAATAAATTTTTCATAATCATCAATAAATGTTTTAAAAAATTTTATTAATCGTTTTTTACCAAAACCGAATTCTTTGTGCAACGTATAAAGTATCATAGCGTCAGCGTCTCTTAAAAATTCATTACGCCTTTCGTCGATTTGTCTATCGATCTCTCTATCTAATGCTTGTTGCTGACCTTTAGTTAATTTCAGCGGTGTACTACGCTGGATTCTAACATTCATATATAACTACCTCCGCTGAATGTAAATTTTTAATGTATAGCTTAGTTATTACTTCTTACGGATAGTTAAACCGTTAGCTTTGATATATGAATCAAGCGCTAATGCTGTATACATAATATGGTCAATTACTGAAAGAGCTTCATCATCAATGTCTGTTGTAAATTCAGTTGGCATCGGAGTACCAAGAGCGGCAGAAATCTGTGAAGCAGTAAATTCACGCAACTTTTTATTACCAATTATTGACAAATCATCTGCGATGTAACCATTAATCCAATCAACAAGATTTGCTTTGCGCTCAGCAACTTTATCGCAATCTCCCTCAGTAACTTCAGACTGTTGCGCCTCAGTTTCAGCGAGCATTTTGTGAAGGCGAGTATTTTCGTCCTTAGTATTACTGAGTTCAACCTTAATTGAGTCTACAGCCTTATTAGCTGCAGCAACGGATTCAACGAGTTCAAAATATTTCTTTTTTGAAATAATCATAAATTAAAAATCTCCTCTAATTTTAATTATTGTGTGGTTTACTTTTTACGAACTGTTAGATTATGTTCATTTAAATAATTCTGAATAAGATGGACAGTTTTTAACACGAAATAGTCTTCAGGTTTAACTGGGTCTACTTCAAACGTTTTATCTGCAAAGAATGCGCATATAAAATCACGTAACTTCTTATTAGTTACCTCGGGATAATCAGAGCCATATACTGATACAAACTTAGCGCATAATTCGCCAATTTCATTCTCATGTCTGCTAAGTTCAGATTCAACACGATTCTTTTCATGACTTAATTTAATAAAGTCTGATTCTATATCGCGAATTTTCTTTGCAGCAAATTCATGATACTTTTGCTCATCTTTCTGCTGTTCTCTAAATAGATCATTTTCTTTCTTTACTGCAGCATTTTCAGATTTGAGTTCTTCGACTAACTTTTTAGTCTTTCTTGACATCAGCATCCTAAACAAACCTCCTTAATATAAAAATTTAGTATGTTATGTATAAACGTTTTGTCATCAATCTGATTGTATGTGGTCAGCATTATTCGTTACGGACTGAGGAGGCGTAAATTCCTCAAGTTTTGGATGGCGGCCGCAACATTTACTCTCAGGACAAAACGGAATTTTATGTGATTCACATTTAGGAACACAATATGTATCTAACATAGGATATACACCTAATACTAAATCTCTCATTTTAATAGCTACTTGTCTAATTTCCCACTGTGCACGACTGCATAATCTTTCATTAAAGAAATGCATCAATGAACGTAGATTAAATTGACACGTTAAAACTGTTTCACATGAATTAGGTAGCACCATACGCGCATCTTCATTAGGAACACCGAGTTCTTGAAGAAATTTATAAGTTTCAGCAATTTGGTTCATCAACTTAATATATTCAACTCGTGCACACTCTTTATTTTTGATAGTAAGAGGCATTATATAATCAAAACCATCTTCACTGCAATATCTTTGACTACGAACAGTAAATGAAGCGCCAATACGATGTCTAGTTATCTGTGCAAGTAAAGCGCGTGATACACCTCGTATTTCAAATACGAAGTTTGCATACTCAGTAACAGATGTATGACCGTTAGCGATGCAATCTTTAGTAATATAATATTTAGAAGTAGGATTACTGTCATAACAAATACTGGCAGCTTGTTCTATGATGTCTAATGCATCAGGCGTGTATGATTTCAATATTACAGTTGGTTTACATACTCTACTATTATCAGTCATTATTAGCCTCACTGGTGATTCTATTATCTATCTTATAATATTCTTTATTATTAATTTTAGACAATATTGATGGTTTAATGTAAAAAGTGTCATTAATGATTTCTTCAATGTGAGAATAAATATTATGCATTACATCTAAAGGTTTTAAGTTCTTTGATATAGCTGAGTCATAAAAAGAGACCAAAGTTTTACCACTTATTAAAAATGTTAAGTCTGCTTTATGTATAACTAAATCAGATAAAGCTGCATTTTTAGGAGAATTACATATTGTAATATAATCAAATTTAAAGTCAGAATTTAAATAAGCGTGAACAAAATTTACAAATTCACTAAATTCAATTTCAGATAATGAATTTAATCTAATAAATTTACTAAGTTGCTGTATATCAATTGATAGTGTATTATTTGATTCAATCATATTAATTTAAATTCCTCTCATAATTCTTTTGGTTTATAAATTAAATTTATCCATTTGTCAATTACACAACTATAAATGCCATTAATTAAAATTGTTGGTAACTTTTTATTAAACTCAGATGGATCAAATTTATTAAAATCTATTAAACGAGTTAATGCTAAAATATCTCCAGCATCTAATATAAAATTAAAATGCGGACAGGCATTACAGACTATATTGAACTTATCATTATACTCATCAACATCAATAAGCACAGATTCAAATTCATAGTTGTCTTTTATATGTAATGCGACTATCCGCGTAAAATATTTCAAATTATCTTTAAATGTATTCACTTGTAACTTCGCCCTCTTAACAATAATAAAAATATCTTTATCAATCTAATAGTGTAAATAAAGAAACAAACTGTTTACTTTATTTAAAATCACTTAAATGAAATGTAATCGAATCAAATCTAAAATAATAATCTGAAGGATTATTGGCTGCACTGCGTAAAACAGCAGTTCTATCATTTTGCTTTTTACCAAATACATGCTCGGCAAATACAACAGAACAAGGTTCACCATTTCCAAACCAAACAATATCAATAATTTCAAGTGTAATATTATTGCGTGTTGATTTTAAGCCAATTAAATTATTCAAATTATTAGTTGTATTTGTCATAACGATGCCCTCATATATCATTTTCAATTAAAATTGTATTGTATATTAGTTTTAAGTTATAAAGGGGAGTGAGAATAAAACCAACATACTCGACACTGTTTGATGGATATTCAGGTGGTGTTTTGTAATGTTAAGTAGGAATTTAAAATCATGAAGTCACAAGTTTATCAAAATATCTAAGGTTAATATAATGAAAAAAAAATTTATTATCCACCAAACTGCTCCGTAAAGAGATTATGAAAAATCAATTAAAAAAATAAATCGTTGTGAGTAAAACAAATTTTCTTTTCAAAGGATATAAAAATTTTGTTTGGTTATGGGTAAAAACATTTTTTCGAATTGTGCTGATTTTATTCTCACGATATTATTATTTAGACATAAACCAAGATAAATTTGATTTGGTCAAAAAATATTGTAACATTTTTTAAGATTTTATAAAAAATCTATATTAAAAATAAAACAAAAAAAAATTTTATTATTATTGTTAACTATACTGTATAATAATTTGTACTAACGCTAATACTAGTATTATGCAATGATTTATTGATGTTAGTCTGTCTCTTAATATATTTCGTAATGTAGTTAATCTATCCAATTTCTTTTTATTTTGTTGATATATTATTCTGCTTTG
>JAZSES010000119.1:0-15297 GCA_045531805.1 Candidatus Limenecus sp.
AATATACAAACTCAATTAGATAGTAAAGCAAATAAATCAACTACTTTAAGTGGTTATGGTATTACTAATGCTTATACTAAAGATGAAGTGAATCAAAAAATTGAAGATGAGGTTCCAAATTTTACAGGTGCAGTTTCAACTATAATTGATTCTAATCTAAATAATAATAGAGTAGTCATATCTGACGCTAATGGTAAGATAACTGATTCTGAAATCACATCCACAGAATTGGGCTATTTAGATAATGTCACTTCTAATATACAAACTCAACTAAATAGTAAAGCAAATAAATCAACTACTTTAAGTGGTTATGGTATTACTAATGCTTATACTAAAGATGAAGCCGATGGTTTATTAGCTAAGAAATTAGATGCTGTTACTGCATCTTCTACATATGCTACTATAGTTAATCTAAATTCACATGAAACTAATTATAATAATCCACATAAAGTAACTAAAGCCCAAGTTGGATTAGGCAATGTAGATAATACAAGTGATTTGAATAAACCTATATCCACTGCTACTCAAAAAGCTTTAGACGCTAAAGCTAACAGTGATACTATATATACAAAAACTGAAACCGATACTTTATTAAATAATAAATTAGATATAAATGTAGCTTCTAATACATATACAACTATAGATAATTTTGAGAATCATACATCTAATGTAAATAATCCACATAAAGTAACTAAAGCCCAAGTTGGATTAGGCAATGTAGATAATACAAGTGATTTGAATAAACCTATATCTACAGCTACTCAAGAAGCTTTAGATAACAAAATAAATATTTATCAAGGAGCTGATAATGCAAATAAACCATTAATAGTAGATGATAATGGTAATGTAACTTTAGGTGATACATTAGTTCAACCTACAGTTTTTAGAAGATGGGCATAATAATTATAGGGATAAATAATGGCGGATTATACTGATATATCTACAAAACAATTAATATTTAATCTTTTAACAAAATCTAAATTTGATAATTTATCTATATCATCAGATATTATTAATAAATTATATATTGGTAATAATAATGAGGTGTATGCTATTACAGATGCAGAGGCATCTTATACGCAATCTGAATCTGATGCTAAATATGCAACTAAAACTGAATTATCAACAGGATTAAATTCTAAACAGAATGCTGGTGATTATGTTACTAATATAGTTTTAAATGAAGGACTAGCTACTAAGGTAAATATTTCTCAAGGCTCTGAAAATGTAGATAAAATATTAATAATTGGTTCTAATGGCAATGTATCTTTGAGTACTAATATTATTACAGATTATGCATTAGTTTCATCATTGACAAGCCATACATCTAATGTAAATAATCCCCATAAAGTAACTAAAGCTCAAGTTGGTTTAGGGAATGTAAATAATACATCCGACTTAAATAAACCCATTTCTACAGCTACTCAAACTGCATTAGATTTGAAAGCTAATAAAGCAGATGTATATACTAAAACTGAAATTGATAATACTAAAGCAGATAAAAAAGTTCCAATATCTAGCGGTAATGTGGCTAAATTAGATTCTTCTGGTAATTTAATGGATGGTGGAGCTTTAGGTAAATTAGCTGTTAAAGATACCGTAAGTTCTAATGATATAGTTGATAATTCAATTATAAGTAATAAGATAAAGGATTCGGCTGTTGGTAGTAGTAAGATTATTGACGGCGCTATAACTGACGTTAAAATCGCAGAAAATGCGGCCATATCAATATCTAAAATTAATGGCTTGCAAGATAATTTAGATAGTAAATTAAATATAAATCAAGGTGTTGAAAATTATAATAAAATAGTTTCAGTTGGTGAAGATGGATTATTAACATTAACAGATAATGAAGGTATAACTGTAGATGGTATAGGTTTATTATTTGAAGAGAAAATGTTTCCTATACCTATTGATGATGTTAGATTAGTGCCATTAAATAATCCGGGTCAAACCACAGGGACATTATATGAAGGGTTTAGTTCTAGATTTCCTGATGCTTGGAATTTATTAATTGAAGCCAAAGCTAAAGCTGTCGCAGGTGAAGCGGGTTATGAAAGATATAATAAAACTCAAGAAGAATATGATGCAGAATTATTGAGAACTACTATTTATGATACTGATGGCTCTACAGTATTAAAAATGGGATTCTGTGGATTTTTTGTTATAGATGAAGCTAATGATACAGTAAGATTCCCATTTAAGGGAGATGCGTTTGATAGGGGTCAAGTAAATGGTGTTAATGTAGATACATTAGACCAAATCAGAAATATAACTGGTAATTTTAGTTTTGTAGGTAGTGGGAGCTCGAAACCTTATGGTAGTTCTTCCGGTGTGTTTAAACATACTACAGTAACGGGTGGTAATCAGATAGATAATGTTTCTGGTGCATCTACTGTCACGAACCAATGGCAATTTAATGCATCTAATGTAGTCCCAACTGGCATTGAAAATCAACCTAGAGCACAAGGTAAATTTTACTATTTAGTATTAGGTAATGCGGTTGATAATGTATCTGAAGTAAAAATTAGAGAATCAATTGATAATTATGTAAATGATACTACAATACCTTATATATCTGAAGAAGGTAATAAATGGGTAGATAATGTAAGAAATGTTATGGGTACATTCATTTCAAGTGCTAGAAATAATATTCCTTACGGAACTTTAAAATGTGATGGATTATCTTATTCAGATGAATTGGGATTAAATTATGATAATACCAATTTCCCAGATTTATATGATGCATTAGTTAAAGGTAATCTAAAAAGTGTAAGTATAGATGTATTTGATAGTTTAGTGGCTAATAATGGATGGTGTGGGGTATTCGGTTTACAACAAGCTACACCAGAAAGCACCGAGACTCATACTTATTATGCATATTCATATTATGCTCTTGATGGTGAATATTTATATTTTAAGGGTATAGAAGCCCCTTCAAGTTCAACCATTATGTATCAGAAAACTACTGATGGTAATTTTTATGAATCATTATATTCAGGTTATATAAGCGGAGGAGATACTGTTATTGATAGTGGAGAGGTGCCTGAAATAGGTGCACTTGAAAGATATTCAGCTGGCGACGAAACAGTGATTATTACAATTGAAGCTGAACCAGCTCTATTCAAAACACCTAAAATTACAAATGTTTCTCAACAAAATGTAATTCCTAATGAAGATGGTTCTAATAAGAATTTAGGAAGAGTACTAATTAAATCTCAAGCACCTACAGAAGAAAATAATTATATTTGGTATAATATATATAATGATGGTTGGGTGGAACAGGGCGGTCAACAACCATCAAATACGGGAGCGTCTGGGGTTACAGTGAATTTGCCTGTAGAAATGGCAAATTCAAATTATACTATTTTAGCAGTAGTCACTCAAACCGAAGCATATTTTGTTAGTTGTTTGAGCAAAACTGCAACAACATTCTTATGGCGCTCATTTAATACATCAACTCAAGGTTATGATAAAGCTGGTTCATGGGAATTAAGTGGATATGCGTCTACAGGTATAATTGAAAATCTAATTCAATCAAATGATAATTTCTTTATTCAATGTTATAATACCACTAAAGAAGTTTCAATAGCAGATTATGAGGAAAGTTTAAATAATTATATTGATAATACATTAAAACCTGAATTAGACGAATATATTGATGATTTAAAACCTGAGTTACAAGATTATACATCTCAGGCTAAAGATTGGGCAGTTTCGGATAATATTGTAGACGAGGCTAGAAATTTATATTCAGCCAAACATTATGCAGAACAAACGGAAAAGAATTATATGGGTATACCATTATTAACTCCGTATTGGCATGACCATATTTTAAATGATATAAGATGGTTGCGAGCTGAGACTTTTTCTTGGCATCTAGGAGATGTGTACAAGGCTGCATATGAGCATTTAGCGAGTGAGTTTAAAACAGAACAAAAAAAATATTATGCATGGTCTGGTCTAGAACTAGCACTTACTTTCTATACGGAAAGAGAAGCACCGTTGGCTGGTGATATATTATATACTACTGGGGCATTAGAGGATGAATGGACAGAATATGGGGTATTAATTTCTGATTATGATGGTGGTGATTTTTATATTTCGTCTGGATCATATGGGGCGATAGAGGTTATGCGTAGCGAAAGTAATGATATAGTGCGAGCAACCGGAATTTTATCTGACACAATTGATGGTATAACAATATCATATTACCTAGCAGAAGACGGACACAAAATCTGTTTTCCAGATCAGGAATCAAATCTGGTTGCGTTGTACAACGCAACAGGCGTTGCATGGTATTATATATTAGATACAGACAATAAACAGTTTAAATTACCTAGAATATCTCCAGATAAAGAAAATATTGCTGCTAGCGCACCTGTAACATTAAGTGCAAGTGGGGCATTGAAATTAAGACAAAATGGTGCGGGTACAACAGATATTAAAAACTATGTTAATAGTGGGATAAATACATTTGGTGCATATAATACAAGCGGTACAATTAATAATACTGGTTCATCTGGTAGTGGTTCTGCATATATGAAATATGAAAGCGGTATAACTGGTACTACAGATTTAACAAATGCAATTTCATATTTTGCTGGTAAAAAATATCTATATTTCTATGTCGGTAATTATATGGAATCTGTAGAAGTTATAGACGCAGGAAAACTTTCTGAAATAATAAGTGAATTTGATATAAATGAGTTTAAACCAGAAGTTGATGATGTTAAGAATGCCGCAATTGATGATATAAGTGTAGCGAAGACTGACGCAATTGGTGATATAACTAATATTGCGTCCGATTTAGGAACTTCGTTAAAGTATGGAAATGTTGGGGATATATTCTATACATCACGTTTAGACGTTTCTTTGAATGGTGCAGTTGAATGTAATGGCAATTTATATAACACTACAGACTTTAGTGGGACACAATCAATTGGGAATTTACTAAAAGACCGTAAAGTGCCATACATATCACTTGCTGAACATCAGATAACAGTTGATACATATGGTTCATGTAGATGTTTCGGTTGGGATGGTGGAACAACATTTAGAGTTCCAAAATTAACAGATGTATTTATAGAAGCTGGTGTTGCTGCATCCGAAGGTGAGTTTATTACTGCAGGCTTGCCAAATATTACTGGGGCTTTATCTGTATATGTTAGATTTAATTCAGCCGGAGATGCGTTTGAATTAGACCCCGCGTTTACTGGTATAACAAATGCATCTGGCTCAAGTTATACAGCCAGTAACAGAGCAACGTTTGATGCTTCACGTTCATCGTCTGTTTATGGAAATAGTACTACAGTTCAGCCACCAGCAGTTCGTTATAGAGCAATGGTACAGTTAGCATTCGGTGCAACAGATGATGCAGTTGTTACTGCAGGAAATGTGGTTGCAGATGTTTCTATGCTTAAAAATAGATTTTTTGTGCCTGATTACGGCAATGGAACTATTTTGACTGCAAATGCAACACATACGGTACCATCAAATGGATATCTTCTTATAAGATGTAACGAAAACTCAACTACAGGAAGTATAACGATAAACGGCACCACAATAGCGATTTCTTATCTATATAAAGCATCTGCAGATATTGAGGGGGGTTCTCTATCTACTCTTCCGGTTGCGAAAGGTGATGTATTTAGCACTACAGTTAGAGATGCTTGGATTATGTTTTGCCCTGTAAAGTATGTGTAAACAATAAGGAAATGGAATGAGTGATATAAATATATAAATCTTCCTTAATGGAAGATTTTTTATTTGATATTTTCAATATTTCTTATTATAATAAAATATGCAACATTAAATAAGGAGAATGTAAAATGAATGTTGATAATAAACGATTGAAGAACCGCCTTAAAAACTTACCACCAATTGTAGTTCATAATAAGTTAGAATTATATAAAATCCCAACACCATATAAAGAGATTATAGTTTTAACTTGTATTGATAAATTAAATGTAGAATTAGCGATGGAAGAACTAAGGGTACGTTATGGTATAGGATTGAATTACTGGAACTTTATTCTAAAAACTAGAGAAGCATTCAATTTATTCAATCGCTCAGAAATGCTATATTAAATAGCAAACTTAAAATATCATATGTATGTGTGATATTTTAATAAAAACATAAAAATACATACATTTTACATTCATTTTCCAAAATTTCTCCAAAATTTTTCCAAAATTTATCCAAAACGTTTCCAAATAATTATCATCGTTCCTCATATAACTAATTATGTAAAGTAAGGAGGAACATTTTATGACGCCAAACTATAATTCATATTATAATCCAGCGTTTAATACGTGGGCAGGCAATAATGTATATAAGAGCAATTACAATCAACCATTGCAGCCCCTACAACCATTAAATAATGTACAACCAAATTTAAGCATACAATGTGGAACTGTGAATAGTAAAGACGATATGGATTCTATTCAACCGCAATTAAATGTAATTTATATGGGTATTAATAAAAGCGCTAATGAAATTTACACTAAACAGCTTAATAATAATGGGCTAATAGATTCTCATATTTATACGCAAACTTCAAATGAGATATCAAAAGATAGCAATCAATCCATTTTAGAATGTTTAGAAAGAATTGAAAGTAAATTGAGTAAGGAGTATCAAAATGAACGGAGCTCTACAACAAATAATGCAACAAGTTATGACTCAAAACCTGCAAGGGAATCCGATTTATGGGATGTTTCAACAGATGATGCGAGGTAAAAATAATCAAGAACAGTTGCAAACTTTAATGAATTTAGCTAAATCTAAAGGAATGGCTGATACTAAAATATTTAATGAAAGCGATTTGAGAACTTTAGGTTTAAGATAATTAGTCCCTTACAGGTGATTTTTCCTCTTATGAGTGACCATCTTCGGAAGAATGAGAACATTAATTAAATAGGAGTAAAAATGATGGCTGAAGGAAACAACTATAGTTTAGCCGACATAGCCTCTCTAATGAGAAATAATGACGGCTTTTTAGAAGGAAATGGCATTATTATTTTAATGTTATTCTTCTTATTGTTTGGTTTTGGTGGCAATGGCTTCGGTTTTGGTAATAACGGTTATGCATATGGTAACAGTGCATTACAAAATACTTTAACTAGAGCTGAATTAAATGATGGCTTCAATAATCAAACAGTAGTACGTAAATTAGATGGCATTACACAAGGTCTATGTGACGGATTCTATGCCCAGAATACTACAATGTTAAATGGGTTTAACGGATTAGGTCACCAAATAGCCGAAAATCGTTTTGCTGCTCAGCAATGTTGCTGTGAAACAAATAGAAACATTGACGCAGTAAGATATGAAGCAGCTAAAAATACTTGCGATATAACATCTAATGCGACAGGTAACACACAAAAAATCTTAGATAAGTTAAGTGAAATGGAAGGTAGGGCTAAAGACCAAAGAATTGCAGATTTAACTTCTTCTTTACAAACTGCAAACTTCCAATTATCACAACAAGCACAAAATGCTACTTTGATAAGAGAAATTAGACCTACTCCAATTCCTGCCTATGTTACATGTAGTCCATATCAATCATATGGCAATGTAAATGAAGGTAGAGGATACTGGAACGGTGGTTGCGGTTACTAAGGTTTTGGTGAGTTAATCTCACCAAACCATTTATAGGAGATTAAATATGTATTACAATTGTAGACCATGTTTTCATAAAGTAACATCATTAACAGCTACAGATACTGCAGTTGAAATGACTATTACTAATAATACTAACATATCTAGTTTAGATGATTTTGATTTAGTGTTATGTGTAAATCCAAATTCAATAGTTACGACTGCACCATTACCATTTACATTAACCATTAATGGAACTGCCGGTATACCTTTAAATAATAAGTATAATTTACCTATCCTTTCAAATAGATTATGTTCTAGAAAAAGATATTATGGTTCTTACGTAGCTGAAACTGATACACCATACGTTATTTTATGGAATACGCCATGCGATAAAGCATATGCAGCTTAAAGGAGATATTGAATGAGTATAGAAGAACTAAGAAAACGATATGAACCTTTATCAATGATTAATAAATCATTGATGGATAAGATTCATAAAAAATGTGGAGAAACTGACCATTACTCATGGGAAGAATTTGAATCTCTAACTAATATGTTAAAAAATATAGTTAAAGTAGAATCTTTCTTGAATGGACTATACAGTGAAGGAAGCATTTCATTTAAAATGTTTTAATTAGATAATATCCCTTTACTCTACTTTGAATGTGATAATAAATAATTATAATATTCAAGTAGAGTTTTTTTATGCCTAAAAATAGATATTTTTCATTTACAGATGATATTAGAGAACAAAATTTAATATCAAAATTAAAAAAAGAAGCCATAGAAATTTATGGCACTAACGTTTATTATATCCAACGTAATAGTGTAGATTACAATAATATTTTGGGTGAAGATTTAGGCCAAGAATTTAAGGATGCTACATTATTAGTAATGTACCCCGAAACAGTTGAAAATTTTGGTGGAAATCAAGAATTTATGGCTAAGTTTGGTTTTACTCTGCAAGATACAACAAATTTTTTATTACATAAAGACGAATTTAAATTGGTAGAATATTTAGATTACCCTCAAGCTGGTGATTTAATATATTGGCCGGAAACTAACAGATTATTTAAAATTACATTTGTTGATGTTGATTATCAGTTCTATCAATTGGGTAAGAATAGCGTTTATCAATTACAATGTGAATTGTTTAAATATGGTTCAGAGGATATTCATACTAATGTAGATGAAATAGATATATTTAATATATTAAAAAATGATGATGAGATAATAAACGACCCAGCAGATGTAGATAATAAAAGGTTAATTAAAAAATCTAATGAATGGATAGTAGAGGAATAATAAATGGCAAATTCTTTTAATAGAAACCCTATAAGCAATAGAGAAGATTTTAAATTTTATTGTTTAAGACAATTAGGTGAGGGGGTAATAACCGTTAATGTTTCTGATGAACAATTAAATGATTGTATCAATGATTCAGTAAAATGGGCTCAGGAATTTTTAGATGAAGGAAATTTTTTATCTATAGTGTCGCATAAAATTGCAAAAGAAGATATAGAAAACAGATATTTTCAATTGCCGGATAATGTTTTAGGTGTAAAGGATATTTTTTATCAAAATGGCTCATCAAATCAAATGTTTACTGTATCATATATGACTAAGGTGGGGCTTATAGATGCTTTAGCTAAACCGGCCAATGGATTATCTAATTATTATATGATGAGAATGAATTTATCTCAATTAGATATGTTAATAAACCCATCTAAACCTTTTAGATTTGATTACAATGCTGGAAGATTATATTTAGATATAAATTGGGATAATATATTAGTTGAAGAAACATATATAGTATTTAAAGCATATATAGCAGTAGACCCAGAAGAAGATGTTAAATTGTGGAATAATAATTATTTAAAAAAATATTGTACTGCATTAATACAAAAGAAATGGGGGCAAAATTTAAGTAAATATTCAGGCATAGCGCTGCCTGGCAATACTACTGTTAATGGTGAAAAGATGTTATCAGAGGCCAACGATGAATTAGATAGATTACAAAAAGAAGTTGAACAATATTCTTCAAACCCGAGTCCGTTTTGGGTGAGTGTGTTAGGATAAAAAAATCCTCTCAATTGAGAGGATTTTTCTTTCTATAATAAATAATTATAATATAATTTGGGAAACATAATATGAGTATTTCAACATTAAATTTAGCATCTTTAGATTTTAATACAATTAATAGAGATTTAAAAGCATACTATAAAAATAAACCTGAGTGGTCTGATTATGATTTTGAATCTGATGGTTTAGCTACTACATTATTGATGGACATTCATTCTGCAATAACATATAAATTAAATGTATATGCTAATGCTGAATTAAATGAAACTTTCTTATCTACTGCTAAAACAAGAGATGCTGTAGTTCGTAAAGCTAAAATGATGAATTATAGAATCCAATCAGCTAATGCTGCAACTGCAACTTTACGCTTAACATTTAATGTGTCCGGCTATCCTGCACAGATAATTATACCTAAATATACTAAGTTTAATGCTCAAGACATTAATGGTAATAATTTTAATTTTATTACTACTCAAACTTATTATTGCATACCTGATTCTGATTATAATTATATAATTGACATAGAAGTAGTACAAGGTGAGTTATTAGAATATACATGGGTTGTTTCAAATGACCAAACAATATTTACAATTCCGAATAAGGGTGTAGACACTAGAAGAATGCATGTACAAGTTAAACAATCAGATTCAGATTTAAATTGGGTAACATATACTGAATCTGAAAATATTATAGATAATACTGAAACCAGTACAGTTTATTATGTACAAGAGGGAGCGGGTGAATTATTTGAAATTTATTTTGGTGATAATAAAGTAAGTAAAGCAATTTCTAATGGCAATATTTTAAAAGTTACATACATCACAACTGATGGGTTATCTGGAAATAATTTAACAATATTTAATTTATTAGATACTTTAGATTATCCATGTGAAATTAAAACTATTATACCATCAGCTAATGGAAAAAATATTGAATCTATATCTTCTATTAAAAGATATGCACCTTTAGTTAGAAATGCGCAAAATAGAGCAGTGAATGCATCTGATTTTGAAGCGATTATAAAGGAAAAAATTTCTCAGATTGATAGTGTAGCTACATGGGGTGGTGAAGAAAATAATCCACCTATCTACGGTAAGATTTGCATTTCTGCGATTACATCTTCTAATTACGAATTATCAGATACATTAAAAGAAAAAGTCAGTAAATTATTTAATAGTAATAATATCATAGGCTCTAAACAATTATATTGGGTTGAACCTCAGATTATTAACATTATTCCTAATTTGCAAGTATATTATGATTCAACTACACCTTTATCTCAATCTGACTTAGAATTGATTTTACGTTATGGTATTAATGTATATAATCAATCTGTCAGAGGATTTAATTATGAATTTGATGTTTCCACATTTATAGGATTTTTGAAATCATTAAATTCATCATTTTTAGATATTATAGTTAACAATACATTACAATATCAAATTGAAAATTATGCAAATATAAATTCTGTTTCAATTGAATATCAGAACGGTTTAAAAGAAAATTCAATAGAATCAAATAAGTATTTTAATGATAATAATTTATTATGTTTATTAAAAGATGACGGTAAAGGCAATATCAATGAGTATGTAAATAATAATGGAACATATATTATTAATAAGTCAAATGTCGGTGCTGTTAATTATTCTACTGGCTCAATTACGGTTAATAGTGTAAGTATTTCCAATGTATTGGGTGATACTTATTTTAGATTAAATTCAACACCTTCATCTAATAAAATTGCGAGTGAACATAATATTATTTTAGCAATACCTTATGATACTGCAGTAATTAATATGGTTGGATAAAAATATGCGAACAAGAAATTATTATAACAATATATCATACGTAATTGATAGATATATTCCACAGAATATCAAAGATAACTATCCGTTATATTATAATTTTATTGAAACATATTATGAGTATTTACAACAAAATAACCAATTTGTAGCTTATAATATGGTTAAAAGTATACAAGATTGGAATGATGTTGACACTACATTAGATGATTTTATTGATTATTTTAAAAAAGAATATATTAATCTACCATTAGAAGATGATTGGGGATTATATATCAAACATTATAAAGAAATTTATGCATCTAAAGGTAGTACAAAATCGTTAGAATTTTTCATTAAATTATTAACTGGGTTGAATGTTGAAGTTTATTATCCTAATAGATATTTAATGAAATCTTCTGATGGTATATATAGAAGTTATACAATTATATTCTGCGAAAGAGATAATAATATAAATTATAATGATTATATTTCCACGAGAGTTCATGGTGGGTTATCTTTAGCTACGGGTATTATTGAGAAAATAGAAATTTATGACACTTATGTCAAAATATTTTTAAGTTCAGTTAATGGTGAATTTAATAATGAACCTATATTTTTTAATAATGGAGCTGAGTTTAAAACTAATATAGTTAATGTATTATCTGGCATAAAAATAATTGAGAATGGAAACAATTATACTGTGGATGATAATATTACTATATCCAACTATAGTAACGTTAAAGCTAAAATTGAATCTATTTATAGTGGTTCATTAGATAAAATTAACATAATCAATGGTGGTGTAGGCTATCAAGAAGGAGATATATTAAATTTTGTTTGTGATAAAACAGAAGAATATTTCTCATTGCCGGTTGTTAGGGTGACTGATGTAGTTTTACCTATATGGGATTATACTTATGATATAACTTTAGTAGATGGTGGCAAAGGTTATGAAATTGGTGATATTTTAAGTTATAATGATATTCATATAGAAGTTACAGAAGTTGATGAATTGAATTTTAATAAAATTAAAAGTTTTGAAATCATCAGTAATTTAGGATATTTGGATATTAATGGTGAAATTGAATTAGAAGATGGAACTGGGGATGAAGCTAGTTTCTATATTACATCTACACGCACCACTTTACATAACCCTAATGAAGTAGGTAAGATATTAAATGTTAAAATTTTAAATCCTGGATATGGGTTATTAACTGTACCTACATTGGTGGATATAACTACATCTAATGGAACCGGAGCGGAATTTGAAGTAATATCTGAGAAAGCTGGAGGAATTAGAAGTATTTCCATATATTACCCAGAATGTAATATCACTGAATTGCCGAATTTAATTATTGATAGTCTCACTGGTACAAATGCTATAATAGAACCTGTTATATCATATCAATATCAAGAAATGCCTTATTATTATCAAGCTGGCAGTTTCTTATCAGATATATTTAAATTACAAGATAGTTATTATTGGCAAGAGTATTCTTATGTACTAAATGTAACTGGCAGTGTACTTGAAAAATATAAAGATATATTTAAATCATTATTACATCCAGCGGGATATGCATTTTTTACAAATACTGAATTAATTAATTATATTGATTTATCTAAGAGATATGTTGACAGCATAATCAGTACTGGCAATATAATTGATATTAATCATGATAAGGGGCAATATATTGAATTACTACATTATAAAGATAGAATTATAAATGATACTGTAATTTACCCATATAGAAAAAATGAGATTGTTGGTATAAGCGAAGAAACAATCAAATCAAAACAAAATATAGGTGGCAGTTTTGTAAGTAGTAGTTTAGAGATATACCCTCCACAAAGAAAATTCACTATTAATGTAACACCATCAAATGCTACTGTAATTATAAATGGTAAAGAAACTAAATCTGTGAATGCGTCACAAGGAGACACAATTAAGTATTCAGTTAATTTAGATGGTTATATAGGTAAATCTAATGTTATAACTTTAAATGAAGATACGATATTAGATATAACATTAGTTCAAATAACAAATATACCATTAACTACAAATTTTTTAATTGACAAAAATGATAATGTAGTTGAATTTGCAGATGAAACATATCTAGTATCATCTGATAATGGCGGCATTGGGAATTATAAATTTTAGGAACGTGTAATGTATTATATTAAAGATAGAGATACATATGATAGCCAACCATTATATTATGCAAATGTAGTGGATGGTGAATTAGTTAATCAGCAAACGAATATAATGCTCCCATTAGCAAATACTACTGGTGGCACAATGTTATTCTCATTAAATGATGTTCAATATTTAAGGAATTTTAATAGTAATGAATTATTCCGTTCTGTGGATAAAGTAAATTTTGAATCCATAGGTGAAATTGAAAATTTACCTATTAAGTATGGTTCTAATTACGTTATAAATATTAATGAAAGTTTATTTTATTTTAAAGACAATTTTTTGTGTAAATTTGATGGTACTACAGTTCAACAATATGATGCCAGTATATTATCTGAATATCCATACAAATATATTGGTGGATATTGTAAAGTGCTGGACGCTATTATACTTTATGCGACAAAAAAATATGATGGTGATACATATTCTACCCAAATAATTTATTTAATTACAGGTATATCTACAGGAAATATATCAATACAAAAATCTCATGAGATATATGGTGATAATTATAATTTTTCTACTACAATAACATGCAAAGACGACCAAATATTAATATTATATTATGAAAAAAATAGTTATAATATTTATTGTGATGTTTCTAGTGATGGTATAAAATGGGATAAAATTTTAATACATGAAATGGAATATATCCCTTATAGCTATGAATCTAAAATTTGTGTCAAAAGTATCAAAAATAATTGGCTATTAATTAATCCATTTTATTATAGTTCAATAGAACAACAATTCGTGTATACCTCTACTGATGGTGTAAATTGGAATAAAACTATATTAGATATACCTATCGGTGATACCAATAATAATAATTTGAAGATATTAGATAATGTTAATAAATTAGTTATAAATGCATCACATAATGGTAATACATTTTATCAGTATGATGGTGATGAAATATCATTATATAGATATAGAGTTAGCGGTGATAAAGCAATATATGATATAGATGGTTTATTATATTTTAAAAATGCTTAACCATAATAAATAATTATAAGAATTTTAAGGAAATTTTGATGATAGATACATATTCAATTAAGAAAGACTTATCTGTTTTAAATGCTAAATGGTTATTGGGTATTTTGGGTGGAGATAATCCCACCAATTATCTATATACCTTCATAGGTCGTTCATATCCTTGGCCAGTTGATTCTGAACCAAATATGCCCGTAGATAATACTAGAGATTATATCCAGACATGGAAAGACATTATTTCTTTGAAAAGAGTGCAATATGTTGATATGTCATTGGCTATCCGGAAGATTGTATGGTCTACTGGCACTGTATATGATATGTATGATGATAGTGAACCAAATATTAATGATTTAGATTATTATGTTATTACATCAAAAAATAAAGTATATAAATGTTTAGATAATAATGGCGGCGCTATATCTACAGAAGAACCTGATTCAAATTCATTAACACCTTGGACTACAACAGATGGTTATAAATGGCAATTGATGTATGTGATTGAAGATGCTACTATGTCAAAATGGTCTAATGATAGTGTTATTCCGGTACAAGAATTGAATAAAGATGATGGTTCAATACAATGGCAAATTCAAGAAGCAGCTATACCTGGTACAATTGATTGCATTCAAGTATTAAATGGTG
>JAZSES010000266.1:0-10691 GCA_045531805.1 Candidatus Limenecus sp.
TTATATACGAAATTTATATACAATTATCCCCTATATCCAGTATTTAAAAGAAAAACAGAAAAATAAAATATATACTTTGTATATATTTCTTAACATAAAAAACAGAAAAAGGCAATTTTCATTTCAAAAAAAACTTTATATGAATATAGAGTCTAAGAGGAAATGAATTATGCAAGAACATGAATTGAATACTATAATGGGCGTTGTATCAGATCCAATAAAAAACGTATATGATATCACATCAAGAAAAAACTTGGCAGAAATCGAACGTATTATTAGAATATTCAATATTAACGAAGCTCAAAAGCAAGAAAAAAACAACATGTTCAAAATCAAAACATTAGCGCCATTTAAATTAGTCTTAAGCAACAACTAAAAAGTCAAAAACTCTACTCATCATCTTCATCAAGATAATCAGTAATCAAACTAACACTTTTTTCTATTTTTTTAAGTTGTTTTTCGATACTAACTACTTTTTGAGCAAGCTCATCATTACCAATAAGCTTTTCATTTGTAACACTAACTTGAGAAGCTATGTATTCAACAAGAGCTTTAATGTCTTTTGTTTCATCTTGGTAAGCCAGAACTTTATCAAGTTTTGATTCAATAGCATCAATTTTATCTTCTTGTTCGATAACCTTATCAGAAAGGTTATGTATAGTCTGTTCTATATCGTCTGGCTGCACTTCTTCTGAGCCAAAATCAACACAATTTTTAACAACTTCTATATCTGACTTAATCTCATTAAAAGTTTCACTTGCAGAATCAATCCACTCACCCAAATACATAAAAGCTTCAGTAATAACTTCACTAGACTTACTTAAACTTTCAACTTTAGTATTCAAATCTCGAACAAGAGTTGAACGGTAAAACTCAAGGCTTTGTCTTTCAAAAGAAGCTAATATATCAGTAAATGTCTCAATATTCTTTTTGAGCGTTTTATTTACGTTATCAGATGTTAAAATTAACTTGTTAGTACGTTGGCTTATACTAGTAACGTCTTCATTCAGAGAACCAAATAAAGACTTAACATCTTGAATTTCATCATTAATTGGATTATTAACAACAAATTCCAGCTTTTCATTAATCTTAGCTAATTTGCTTGTTATGTCGGTTCCATCTTCAACATTTTCTACATCAGTATCAATCAGCAATTTCTGTAAATTGTTCAACTCTAGTCTAATTTTAGACAAATCTGTTTCGATATCAGGTATTGTATAAACAATTTCATCTGAATCTTTACCCTTGGCCAGAATATTGAAATCAGCAACTAACGAATCAATTTTATTAGATATACTTTCCTGTAGAGAATTGTCGATTCTTTCAATAATTTCTATAAAGGCTTTATCAAATGCAAATGTCGATTCTTGATATTGTGCCAATTCTTGCCTAATCGCAGCTATGTTAAGTTGCAACTGTTCAATGACAACATCAACCTGAACACATAACGTATCATTAATTTCTTCAACCGCATCATCAAAACTTATATTGTCAGCAACTTGTATCAACTGAGTAAGAAATTTTGACTGTAAAGCAGATAAAGAATTATCAAAATTTTCTTGCTGTTTATTTAGTACAATATCAGACAATTCTTCTTTTAAAGCCTGAACAACCGTAGCTAACTTTTGAACTTGTTCCACTGAGGAAGTCGTATTTGCTAAAACATCTGCTGTAATTTTATCAGACAACAACCTAAGTTGCTCAGAAGCTGCGCAACTTTCTGCTGAAATCACATCAATAATTTCATCAGCAAGAACTTCTTTAACAGCACCTAGACTTTCATCAATATCACTCTTTGACAATACTTTATCATTAAGAGAATTAACTGCATCCTTGATAGTCCAAACATCATCTTTTATAGTTTCTGTTCCAAGAAGAATTTTTTCAGTAGTTTCAACTATTGTATTATTTTTATCAAAAATTTGTGATGACAGCTCAACGATTTTAGATAAATCAGAAAAATCCAATTTATCAATCATACTAGCCTGTAACTCAAATATTAAATCCTTTGTAGAAGCTTTTAACTCTTCTTTATTTTTAGAAGCATAATCGAATAACTCCTCTTTCGTTGCAAAAGATTTTAATGTATCTGATAAAAATGCAATTTTGGTCAATATATCAGCCAAATCAGACTGAACATCTTGAAAAGGTTCATCTTCAAACAAATTACCAACAACTTCCATCATAGTCGTTAAGTTATTGTTCATAACCTCAACATAAGAATCTGTTTCTTGAACTTTTGTTATCACATCATTTATAACGCTAGCAGTATGTTCTTTAATATCTGAAACATCCTCATTTAAAGAAGTCTCAAAATCTTTTAACGCAAATAATACAGTATTCACATCTTCAAGCGTTTTTTTGTTAAATTCTTCAATTGTAGCATTAAGCTCACTGAACAGAGACAACTGTTTTGTTATGTTTTCATTTGATATAACATTTTGTTCTTTAACAATGGCAAAGTTAGAATGTAAATCATCTTTAAACCCATCAAGCAGTGTCAACTTTTCTAACTGAGTCGAAATAAGTTCATATGAAGCCTTTTGTTTTTCTTGTTCTTCTGCAAAATAATGAATTTGATTTTGTAGCTTATCAAATAAAGTAATTAACTCAGGTGTCTTAAGAGAATCAGCCAACAAAGTATGTAAACTATCAAACTCAGCTTTAATTGCTGTAAATTTACTATCCACAACAACTTGACGGTTGTTTAGCATATTTCTTATTTCAACAGACAGCAATCCAAGCTTCTCAAAATTATCGTTATTAGAGAATAGCTCAATCTTAGTGTTAATCTTCTCCAAAATTTGTGCATAAGTAATACGAAAATCTTCATCAGTATTTTCTTTCTGAATAATTTTGTCAACTAACGCATCAATTTTATTTTGTATAATTTCAATATTGTTCATATCTGGCATAACTAACTACTGTCTGATTAAAAGCTCCTCTAAATAATTTTATCAAACATAAATTACATGTAGAAATCTGTAACTTTATGTTACATGGATACTAAGTACTCATTTTCATTTTTAGAGTCTCAGCAGACTCTTCGTATCCAGCCCTACCCATGAGTGCATAGGTATAATTTTTTGCCTGTTCAACACCTGGCTGATTGAAAGTGTTTATATTGTATAACTCACCAGTAATAGCCGTCTGAACCTCGAGCATATACATCAATTGTCCAATGTGGTATGCATCGACCTTATCCAAGGTAATTGTAACATTTGGTCGTTGATAATCAATTAAAGAAACTTTTGTAGCATCAGCTTCTGAATTTATTAACTGATTTATCGTTTTGCCACCCAAATAACCAACACCTGTAAATTTAAATATCTCAGGAATTTGCAAAGTTGTATCAAACTCTTTAACACGGATAAAATTTATAAGTTTATTGTTTGGACCTTCATTATAAAGCTGTATTTGAGAATGCTGATCAGTAGCCCCCAATGCTCTAATTGGAGTAGGTCCAATATTAACTTTATTACCTTGCAAATCAAACTCTTTACCAAGACTTTCTGCCCATAGTTGAACAAACCAATCAGAAATATACTTGAGTTTGCTAGAATACGGCATCATTACAGTAAGATTTTTATTTTTCTTTGTATCCATCAAATAGTGAATTAAAGCATTTTGTGCCGCAATGTTGTTATGAATATTGGTATTTTTCAATGCCAAATCCATATCTTTAACACCTTGCATAAGTGCTTCAATATCGATACCAACCAAAGCAAAAGGCAATAAACCTACGGCAGAAAATACAGAAAAACGTCCACCAACATCATCTGGAACGACAAAAGCTTTATACCCCTCTTCATTAGCAATTTGTCGAAGAACGCCAACATTTTTATCAGTAGTGGCAACAATATTTTTTCTATAATCGTCACCAAGTTCTTCTTGCAACTTATTTTTTATAACCATAAATTGTGACATGGTTTCTGCAGTAGAGCCAGATTTAGTTATAACATTTACTAAAGTCTTCTTTAAATCAATAAAATCCAAAAGCCCATTCATTTGGTCAGGATCGATGTTATCGAGGAAAAATATCCTAGGCAAATTATCTCTTTGCTCTGGTGTCAATAAATTCCAATATGGTTTAAGTAATGCTTCGCATACAGCAGAGCCACCAAGAGCCGAACCACCAATACCTAAAACGAGAATATTTTCAAAACGCCCCTTTATCATTGCAGCATATTCTTTCACAAGCCACACTGTTTCTTCACTGTAGCCCAAATTCATCCACTGTAACCATTGACCAGGCTTGTCTTTTCTGGAATTTAAATCATTAATTATTTTAGATATTCTATCCTGATAAGTCGTAAACTCTTCTTCAAGATGCAACCCATTTTCCTCTCCCAGAATTCCGGCCGTGACATTCCTGTAGTCAAACTCTAGCATCTATTTCTCCTCTAACCTATAAAATATATAAAATTTATACCTCATTTCTATTGTATATGCTGACATTTAAATTAATAGCCGTACAAAAGAAAATGTTAAGCAAAGTTTACTCAATAAATAAAATAAACAATAAGTTTACATTACTTTACATAATTTTAAAAGTTAGTCAATTTTATAAACGCAATTGTTTTTATAAATATGTAAGGTTAGATTAAATTTCTAGTTTGGAGATTAGGTTATGTATTTCAACGACTACAGTACAAGTTTTCAAAGTTTGTATAAACCAATGTACAACTTGCAACCAGGCAGCGCATCAGTAACACCAGGAATGGCAGGTGCGGACGCAAGTACAATTGCAGGCACAGGTGCAGGCTTGTATAGTGGTTATGGAATGGGTGGATATAACCCAATTACACAAGTTGGAATCGGTCAATTCGGTCCTGATCAACTAGTTAAAAATAACGAACAAAAAAATAATTACTACGCTAGACCAATAGCGGCTCACAAAGTAAAAGATGAAACACCTATGATATTGGGTATTATTGGTACAGCATTGGGTACAGCAGCATTATTGTTGGCATTAAAAAAAGGTAAAAAAGTTACACCAGCCCCAATTCCGCCAAATCCTGGTCCCACACCACCAGCGACGACTGGAGTAATGGGCAACAACTTTGCCAAAGCTCCGAATAAAGCTAAATCATTCAAAATTGATCCAAATTCTATCAGATATGCAGGCGGTAAAAAAGGTCCTAAGCCAGGTCCACAACCACCCGTAGTGACACAAAGTGGAAATTTACCGACAGTTGCACCTAAATATATAAATCCAAATACTAAAGGTGCTGACTACTTAGATAGAATTGCATCTCCTGATGCAATTAAAGGTGGACTAACAAGACCATACACTCCTGTACAAGCTGGTCCAAACCCTCCTGTAGTAAATCAAAGTGGCAACTTACCAACAGTTGCACCAAAATATATAAATCCAAATACTAAAGGTGCTGACTACTTAGATAGAATCGCATCACCTGCTGCAATTCAAGGTGGACTAACAAGACCATACTCTCCTGTACAAGGTAACATTCCACAAAATACAGCAGAAGCGCCAATTGGATTATTAACCGGAAATACAAATACTCCTGCAGGATTGCTAGGTGCATCACCAATCAATATACCTGCGACTATAGCACAAGGTAATGGTTCAAGCATTGTAAAAGTACCGAACAATGTAACTATTAGTGGGGTACCAACAAGAAATAAAGTTACTTTTGCTCAAGGGCTAAGAGAAAATGCAGTAGATACACCATTCGAAGAAATTGCAGGAACTACTTTATCAATGAACGGTCAAAAAGCATTACAAGGTATACAACAAAATATGCCAGCACTTGCAACACAACCAAACTTAAAACCAATTAATGAATTTTTACCAAGAGCAGAACAAAACTTTGTTATTCAAAACGCAGGTTTAAAAGGTTACTTGCCTACACCACAAGAATCAATCCTAACAAAAGTAAATAACAACCTAAATACTATAAGACCAGATATGCAAAGAAATGGTTCAATTGTATACACAACTCATACACCTGAAACATTTGCTAATGGATATAGCATCGGAGCTAACGCAAAAGGAGCAGACAAGCTTGCAGCGCTTAGAGCTCAATTAGCTCAAGGTTAATTTTAAACATAATACTCTTAAAACCAAACTAAAACCTAACCGAATTCCCCGCCCGTAAAAAGGCGGTTTTCTTTTTTGGATAATACGCCCAAAAGAATAAAAAAAATCTCCGACAAATCGGAGATTTTTGTATCTATATATTGAAGTAACCATTAGGCAACTTGTTTTTTAGATTCTCTTCTTGCTTCGATTTCAGAACTGATACTATTTGCGAGTGGTGTTGCAAAAACTGGAGCAACAAATCTATAAATAGTAGCAAATACCATCATAGACTTAGCAAATCTAAAGCCTTTCACACGAGTAGCAAGTTTTGAATCGAACTCAGAAATTACATCCATAGATATTTTGTAAGCTTCTTTTGCAAATATCTTTTTCAAAATTGGACTGTTTTTCATTTCTTGTTTAAAGAATTTAGTAGCTTCACCAACTTTATCTTTTTCTTCTTGAGCTATTCCTTTAATACTATTCAAGACTTTTTTCACAACATCATCAGCCTTGCCCTCTTGAACCATTTTTTCTAGGAAAGCAATTTTGTCCTTTTTAAATTGGAATCTATCAAATACCAATTTAGAAAAATCTTCTGTGTTATTATAGTTTTCTTGAAGTAACTTTTTAGGCTCTGGGTGTTTTTCTAATTGTTCAAACAGTTTAGCTGCATATTTATTGCTACCCAATTTACCTTTTAATTTATTCAATTTTTCTGTATCATCAAAAACTTCAAGGACTTGCTTGTTAATCATTTGTTCTGGAGTTTTCAATACTTTTGCAACTGACTCAAAAGTAGCAAAATCGCCACGATTGTTATGCATAAAAATCATTGCATCTTGGAATTTCTTATCCGAAATGTTTGCAATAGCGATTGTATCAGTAAAGTTCGCTAATCTCTTATCTAAATATTTATCAAGAGTATAAGCGCCTGCAGTTGATAATCCACAAACTGTACCTTGGTTAACAATCAATGGCATTTTATCTTCATCTTTAATTTTTTTAGACTTTGCCGTATCAATCATATAAAAACTTGAAAGAACAACACCAACAAAAGCAGAAATATGTCTCTGGTAGTTAGTTTCTTTCAAAAAATCCAAAGCATTTTGTACAGGCTTTAAAGAACCGATTCTTCCAAAAACATGAGCTAAACCATCGGTAACCAACTCGCCACTTTGTTTATACAATTTACTAGGGCTCATTCCGAAATTGACATTTGCCTGTCTATTTTGTGATTTATTAGAACGATTATAGTTGTAATAGTTATTATAGGTATTGGCTTGTAGTTTTAACATTATTTTATTACCCCCGCAAAGTTCTGGAATACTTTTTTCGCATGTGGACTATTTTTAAAGTTAATATATGCGAATTTATATGTTGGGTCATTTTGTAGTTCTTCTTTTGTAGACGGCTTAACGTTCTGACCTAATAATTTATTTAAAATATATTTATCAATTATAGGAATCATCGCAATTGTAATTGCAGAACGAGCCGAAGCAGTAAATACTTGTGAACCATAGTTAAATATAGACTTATATGCAGCAGTTCTATCAGACATGCTTATTAATTTTTTACCACCATAAGTCAAATATTCTTCCATATTTTTAGTGAATTTTTGTGGGTTCTTACAAACTTTGTCTAATGCTCTTTTAATTGGAGTAAATACAGCAACCGCAAATCCATACCCAATAATACCAGAGGCTATTGAGTGAGAAGCTGCTTTCTTGTTTTTCTCTTTGTTGTTTTCATTTGTTTGAGCCATAATCGCTGCTGGTCTAAGACCACAAGTAATAAGAACAGCAAATAAAGCATCAAATACTGTTTGGTTTCCAGCGGCTAAATCTGATAGCCAATTAAAAGTTTTGTTTCCAGCGAGTTTCCAAGCTTTTTGAGAAAGCTTAGAACCTTGTGGAAAAGGAAGACCGCGAAAACTTACATTATTCGCGGTCATCTTATCAAAATTATTCACAGTATTTTTCTTTGTAATCACAGCACAATCAAGGACGTTATTGTTCTTATTCTCTGAACACATTTCAAACCCTGAATGTCCGAAACCCGAACGACCATTAATGCCCTGGGTATGTTTAATAGGTAGTTGTGTTGTTTGTAGTTTAATCATTGTCTTCTTTTCTTTTAAGCTTGGGTGATTCTTATCTTCACACTTGGTAAAAGTCGAAAGATTTTATTATTTGCTAGTGTAACACATAAAGTTTACATTTCAATACAATTCAAATAGAGTATTTTTTATACATGGTTTCAAATTGCAGCAATGAGTGTATTTATAACAACAAATATTAACTTAACATTTCTTAACATTTTAGACTATGGAGTTAACAATACTTTGATAGCTTCACCATTTTCATGCGCTAATATTGCTTCTTTAGCTTGAGACAAAGGCATTCTTTTCGTAATTAATTTGGTAACATCTACATGCCCGTCAGCAATCAAATCCAATGCTTGTCTAAAATATTGAGGAGTATGATGAAACACACTTACAATTTTAACTTCATCATAATGCAGTTGTCTTGTATCAAGATTCACCTTAGTACCAGACTTACACCCACCAAAAAGGTGAACAGTTCCGCCTTTTCGTACAAGCTCAAACATTTTTTCCCAAACTTCTGGCAAGCCTACACACTCAACTGCGACGTCAAGTCCTCTACCATTTTCAGTAAATGAACGAAAGATTTTTTCAGGGTGTTGATATTTTTTCAAATCCACAATTTCATCGGCATGTGCAAATTCTTTAGCCATTTGCAATTTTAAAGGATTCCGCCCTGCAACAATAACTTTTGCACCTTTTAGCTTTGCTAATCTCGCAAACATCAAACCTATTGGTCCAACCCCCATAATCCCAACAGTATCACCGGGTTGAATATCTGTACGTTCAATACCATGAACAACATTTGCCAATGGTTCTGCAAACGCAGCCTTTTCAAAACTCAATCCGGTAGGAATCTTCAATAGATTTTTTTCAACTATACGCTGTGGAACTGTTATAAATTCTGCATACGCACCGTTTAACAAATCTAAATGTTCACATAGATTATACTGTTTTTTTAAGCAATAAAAACATTCTCCACAAGGAGCTGAATTGGCCCCAACAACCCTATCTCCAGGCTTGAAATCCACAACGTTTTTACCAACTCGCTCAACTATACCAGCAAATTCATGTCCAAATCCTGAGGGAGTTTTCTTTATTAACACTGGATGTCCACGACGAAAAGTCTTAACATCCGTACCACAAGTCAATGCAGCTTGTATCCGAACCAAAACCTCATTATCATTTGGTTCACAAACTTCCACATCTTCATATCTAATATCTTGTGGAGCATAATATCTTATTGCTTTCATTTTCATATTAATCGTTTGCAACCTTTATATAAGCCTTTAACGTTTTATTGGATGTTGTATCATTAATTGCATCAGCCAAATCATCTAACTGATAAACAGTAGAAAGATACTTAACAACAACTTTTTTCTTAGCTAACAAGCTATGAGCAAACTTCAAATCCTCTGGAGAAGAAGAATAACTACTCATAACGGTTAATTCTCTATAATAAATATCATTGTTTGTATAACCAGCAGTGTCATTGTTAACAGACGAAAAGACAAGTATTTTACCACCATCTCGAACTACCCTTGTCGCAAACTCTATAGCTCTATCTGACCGTGATGTCATAAATACAACATCACCACCATAGGCCATAGTCATGGATTTTATCTTTTCAACAATTTCTTCTACATTTTCAATCTTAAGAGCAGCATCGAAACTTAAATTCCCAGCCAATGCAACTCTCTCGTCAATAAGGTCACACCCAATCACATCACCTTTAAAAGCTTTAATAGCCTGCCCCATAAGCAGACCTATAGAACCTAATCCAACGACCAAAGACGTTGTTCCTTTAAAAGCCTCTGCACGTTTTACCGCTCTAACACAACAAGCTAAAGGTTCTACAAACGAATTTTCCATATCATCTAGATGTTTAGAAACCTTAAATACAGTATTCTTCAAGTGTTTTGGTGATACGTAAATATACTCAGAAAAACCACCTGGATAGATATTAGTTTCTTTAAACTGCTTGCACATTGAGTAGTTCTCGTTAACACAATACTCACACTCAAAGCAAGGAACATGATGTCCCAAGACAACTTTATCACCGATTTTAAATTTCGAAAGAAATCTTGGTCTGATATCTACGATTTCACCAACAACTTCATGACCAAGAACTTTCTCATTACCATCGTGTAAAAACTTAACAATATCAGAACCACATAAACCACAACCCAAAACTTTTACAATAGCACCTTCATTGTTAAAATCACTTAAGCTTGGCTGCGTTCTATCTACAATACTTATTTTCTGGTTTTCAGAAATAGCTATTTTCATTTTCTTCCCCGTATATAAATTAATAAATTGATACTTCAACAAATATTCATAAAAAATTTTATCACTAAATAATACTTTGTGAATATAATATTAAGGTAATGAAAAAATTTAAGGATTTTGAAGAAGATATATATAAATGTTCAAGATGTGGCTTATGCCAGTCAGTTTGTCCTGTTTATAAAGCGTCACTTAATGAATGTGCTGTCTCAAAAGGTAAATTTAATATTCTTAATAAGTCGGATCGTAGCCATG
>JAZSES010000124.1:0-4061 GCA_045531805.1 Candidatus Limenecus sp.
ATCCTCAATTGTATGTTGTTGCTACTCCAATTGGTAACAAATCAGATATATCACCTCGTGCTATAGATGTTTTGAAATCAGTTGATCTAATAGCTTGTGAGGATTGTCGCACTAGCTCTACTTTGTTGGAATCATTTGGGGTTACAACTAAGCTTGTTTCCTATCATAAGTTTAATGAAAAACAAAGAACACAAGAGTTTTTGAATTTAATTGAGGAAGGGCAGAAAATTGCATTAATATCCGATGCTGGTACACCTTGTATTTCCGATCCGGGCCGTGTTCTCGTAAAAGAGTTGTTTGAACGAGGTGTAAAGGTTACTGCTATTCCTGGTGCGAGTGCAGTGATTGCGTTTTTGTCTATGATACCAAGAGAAAGTGAAGAGTTTGCTTTTGTTGCGTTTTTGCCTAGAGTTAAGGGACAGCAATCTGATTTGTTTTTAAAATATAAAAATATTGACACAGTGTTTTATGAATCGGCAAATAGGTTGATTGATACACTTCAAAATATTTCAGAAACAAGAGGTCTGTCTACAAAAGTTGCAGTTGGTCGTGAACTTACAAAAATGTTTGAAGAAACCATTGTAGGTAGTGTTGCAGAAGTAATTGATTATTATAATCACAATGTTTTAAAAGGCGAGATTGTTTGTATGATTTATTCTGAAACAGCTACAGACGACAATGATGCAGAGCTTGTTGGACATATAAAGAAATTAAAAGCATTGAGCTATTCAGACAAAGATATCTCGCGTATTTTGTCTGCTATTTATGACATAAATAAGAATAAGGTTTATAAGTTGGCGTTAGCAATAAAGTAGTTTTTAGATATTTCCGATTCCTATTTCAGTCAAAATATCTTGGAAGTTCTTGCTAAGTAATTCTGCAAAAACCATTGGGTCTATTTGTGTAACGACTACAGCTAGAAGATCGTCAGGCAGATCGTCAACCATTTTTATTAAATCATCAGGTTCTAGTTTGTTCATATTTTTGACAATGTCGACTTTGTCTAGTTGTTGTAGTGGCATTGTAAGTGCATTTTTTGAAAATTCTGTGAATAGTTTTTTATCTTTTTTGGTTAAATCTAAGATAAGACCCATTTTTTCATCTTTTTCAAAGCATTTTAATGCAGTCTTAAATTTTTCTGGTTCTAATTGATCCAAAAATTTGATTATTTGGTCTTTTGGCATATTAAACTCTTGACCATCTTTGCGTTGTTTTCCTTCTTCGACTTGCATGTATTTTTCTAGCATTTTATTTAGCTTGTCGTCAGGAATTGTTTTTATATATTCAAGAACTTTGTTTTTATCTAGTTTATCTGAATCAAAAAATTTATTAATTTCTTTTTCTGGTATCATTTTCAAGAATTTTTCAGGTGAAAATGCTTGGAATAAAATTGAGCATATTTTACTTTTGGGCAAATCGTATATTAAATTCATTATTTTATTTTTAGTAAAAAACATTAGTCCCATTTGTAAATCTTCTATAGTTAGAAAATTAAGCATGTATTCCAAATCTCGAGAATTCATGTTTGATAGGATTGCATAGCGATTTTTTGCATTTGATAATTTGTATAATTTTACTAATTCTTTTGGGTCGTTTAGAACTTCCCTTTGAAATTCTTGAGCTTTGGGGTTGCCTTGTGCTGCTTCGGCTTCCATTATTTCATCAATGCTTTTTTGACCATATTGATTTAGTCTTTGAGTTCCAATCTCAAAGTGTTTTGCCAAATAGCTTAAATCAATATCTAATCTAATCATTGATTGTACCTTTGCTCGTGTTTTGTGTTGCCAAGCAGAACCTTGTTCAGGTTCTATATTATAATAAACGTTTTTTCTTCCATTGATTTAATCTTTAAAATTTAAAATGTAACATTTCTTAATTATCTTTCGTAAAAAAGCAATTTTTTCAAAAGTATATACTTTATATATATGTAAGAGAGAAAATAGAATAGAGAGTAATCGTATGGAAATCAAATTTGGAATGCTTCAACAATTAAAAGCAAAATCAATGGGCGCGCAAGGTGGTAATGCTGCTCAGGTTAAACTAAATACATCTAATGCTGAATCTGTTTTTCAGCAATATGAGAAATACAAAGTACAAATGGCAGAAGCTGAACAAAATGGTGGTGAAACTGCTAGTACAACTACTATGACTTTTGGTAATACTTCAATGAGTGTTTCTGAGCTCCAAGCAAAAATGGATGAATGTGTTGAAGAGTTCAATAAATACTATATGGCTATGAATGATGTACAAGGTGAGAAACCTCAAGAAGGGGCAAATCCTGAGAACAAAGACGAGAAAAATAAAGTTAAACCAAAAGAATTTGGTTCAATGATGGCATAATTATTACTGATAATAAATTAGCGAATGAAACACCCCAACTTTGTGAGGTGTTTTTTTCTTAATAAAATTTTACAAAGCTTGAAAATCTAATATTAGTAGCTGTTTGCTAAGGTTTGAAGTGACTTTGTATTGTTTTTTTATTAAAGAATTTTATTAAAGTGTCGATACTCCAATTATTAGTATTATCTAATCAGGAAAGAAAGGCGTGTCGTATGTTTTCAAGAAAAATGAATATTGGTGAGGGCCAAAAGTATGATGTCCACAATGTTTCTAATGAAGGGATTACAGCAGAAGAGTTGGCAAAGATTAAGAAAAAAGATTTAAAAATGCTTGATATTTACAAAGCATTTGGTGCGAGTGAGCAATATGGCTTGTCGCAATTGGATCTTGCGGATGCAATGGATGCATTTGAAATGGCTGATGCTGATCAGGATGGTAAGTTATCAAAAAAAGAACTTGAGCAAATGGCCAAGGACTTCAATGAAGAACACGGCTTGACTGGTGATAAAGCTGTAGATAGAAAAGATTTACGAGACTTTTTAAAGTCAATTAGAAAATTTACAAAGAAAGATGAAAAAACTTCTGTAATTGATGTTTATAAAAATGAACTTAATAAGCAATTAGCAGAGGCTGAAAAGCTTGTAAATGACGCCGAATATCATAAAAATATGAATAAAATTGTTGGTGATGCTTATAATGATGCGATGGCTGCTGTTGAACAGCAGAAAGCTGATGAAGTTGCCAAAAAAGCAGAAGACGCACGCAGAAAAGATTTGCAAACACCAAAAGATTATACCGTGCAGAATGGTGAAAGATTGGATGACTTGTTGAAACGCTCACTAGAAGCTCAAGGTATTGAAGTCAATGATGAAAATATGGCAAAAGCAAAAGAAGAATTTGTGAAAAATAATCCAAAAGCTTTGCATGGGTCTAAAGGTAAAGAATATCTCTATGCTGGTGATGTGATAAAAATTGCAGGTAACTTGGAAGACAAAGCTAATTCAAAAGAAATTAACGATGCGGCAATCCAAAAACGTAAAGATGCAGATGCCGAAGAACTTAAGGCAAAAGCTGCACAAAATGCGCAAGAGGCAGAGGATGAACTTGCTGCGCAAGAGGATTTACGAAAGTCAATGACAGAAGTATCTGATGTGAAAAAAGATGGACAGTTAGTTGCAAGACGTAAAATGCTGGCAAATGGTGAATATAAGTATTATCCAATAAATAGTAATTCAGATAATGAAAAATCTGCAATGACTGCGGAGCAGTTTGCGGCCAAGTTTGATAAAGAAATTATGAGTACCTACTTTATTGATTTGATGGTTGAGAAATATGGTGAGGTTGCCGTAAAAGACTTTATAACATCCTATGATAAGAACGCAAAAGAAAATGGTAAAAAGACGATTGGTGAACAGTTGATCATAAGAATGGATTATGCTAAGCAAGTTGCACTTGGTATTGCTGAAGAAAACTATACACCTCCTAAAAAGGATGAGGCAACTGTAAAAAAACAGGTTAAATACATGAATGAGTTTAGTGCTTATGAAACGTTAAGTAATGGTCTTTCAAGGCGTGATATTCCAGGAGCAAAAGATGGTTACTTTGATGATCAGGGGAATCGTATAACTAAAGAAGTCTTTGAATACTTTAAATCAAAAGAAAGTAATTGATAAAATCCAAAGCGACAATTTAACATTGTCGCTTTTTTTATTTGTAAAAAT
>JAZSES010000184.1:0-6339 GCA_045531805.1 Candidatus Limenecus sp.
GTTGATAAAAAGCTTTTACCTATTTTGTCAGAAAATGCTCCACAAGAAGTTATACTAGCGTTTGCAGAGGAAGAAAGTTATGAAGATATTGTTCACTCTGTAATTGAGCGTAACCATATTTTGGTTTTGAGAACTCCTATAGATATAAATATTGCAAAAGAATTGAATATTTTGACTATAGATAAAGGTCTTAATCCTGAGCGAATTCTTATAGACCCTGATATGGGTGGTTTGGGGTATGGCTTGGATTACGGTTACAGTATCATTGAAAAAATACGTCAGGCTGCTTTTGATGGTGACAATATGCTTAATATGCCTATTATTGCTTTTATCGGTGAAGAAACCTATAGAGCAAAAGAGGCAAAGGCTGATACATTTTCATCACAATGGGGGGATTATTTTCAGCGAGCTTCAATGTGGGAAATTTCTGGTGCTTCGGCAATGATTAGTGCTGGTGCAGATATTGTTGTGCTTTGGAATTTAGATAGCGTAAAAGCTTTGAAAGGAGTTTTGTAATGGAACTTACAGGGCTTCAGATTTTTAAATATTTGCCAGCAGCGAAAAAAGCAGAGAACTCTAATTGTAAAAAATGCGGTTGTGCTACTTGTATGGCTTTTGCTTTAAAGTTGGCGAAAAAACAAATTGCTATTGAAAAATGTCCTTGTGCTCCTGATGAATTGAAATCTGTATTCTGTGAGGCTTCAAAAATTCAACAACATCAAGTTTCATTGTCTGAAAAATTGATTGTCGGGGGCGAGACTGTGATGTTCAGACATGATAAAACTTTTGTTAGTCCTACAGTTGTTGCGGTCGAGATGGATTGCAATGACAACAAATTTGATGAAAAACTTGCAAAGTTTTCTTTGTACGAAACCGAAAGAATTGGTGAAACTTTTAAATTAGATGCAGTTCGTCTTAAAGGTGATTGTACCTCTGAGGAATACAAGTCTTGTGTTGAAAAGATAAAAAAAGTTGGTCTTGCGGTTATTGAAGATAATAGTGAAAAATATTCTGTTGTTCGCGGTAACGATTTTTCGGATTTGGTATTGCAAGCGAAAAACGCATTGACTGGAACTAAAAACAGTTTGATATTGGAGTTGGACTTTGGCTTAAAATCGGCTTCAGAGGTTGTTCAGGAACTTACTTATATTAGACGTAGTGCAATTATTCATCGGTTTGAACCTTTGACTTATCCTGTAATGGTTCGGATTCCTGATAGTTATGGCATAAATGAAGTTTGTGCAATTGCTTCGTTGTTGGTGTGTAGATATGCAAGTATTATTGTTTTGAGTGAAGAACATTGTTCAAATAATGCTTTATTGTCTACAATTTTCACGTTAAGACAGGGGATTTATACAAATCCACAAAAACCCTTGCAAGTTGAAGCCAAGGTGTATGAATTTAATGAACCTGATGAAAATGCGCCAATTTTGTTGACTACAAACTTTGCATTAACATATTTTGCAGTTGCTGGCGAGTTGGAACAATTGCCGTTTGGGTCATATTTGGTTGTTACGCCATCAGACGGTATGAGCGTTTTGACTGCTTGGTCTGCGGATAAGTTTACGGCGGAGCTTGTGGCCAAGTCTGTAAAAAATTATGATTTGCTAAATAAAGTAAAAACTCGAGCAATAATAATTCCTGGTTTGTTGTCACATATGAGGGAAGAATTGCAAGAAGTTTTGCCTGAATGGAAAATCGTTGTTGGTACGGTTGAAGCCTGTCAGATACCAGAATTTTTGAAACAAATAGAAAATAGGTAAAATATGAATTATCCACAACTCGAACGCTTGATTGGAATAATTGAAACGCTTAGAAGTGAAAATGGTTGTCCTTGGGATAGAGAACAAACCCATTATTCTTTGAAAAAGAACATGATAGAAGAGGCCTATGAAGCGGTTGATGCAATTGAAGATAATGATATGGCGCATTTAAAAGAAGAGCTTGGGGATGTTTTGTTGCAAGTTGTGTTACATGCTCAAATTGCAAAAGAAGAGAAAAGTTTTGATATTGAGGATATTGCAAAAGGACTTTCTGACAAGCTAGTACATAGACATCCTCATGTTTTTGGTGACGCTCAGGTTGGTTGTGCTCAAGATGTGGTTGTAAATTGGGAAAAACTTAAAGCTGAAGAAAAAAAACATCGAAAGTCTGTGATGGATGGTATATCAAAAGCACAATCTGCATTGATGAGTGCGCAAAAAATTAGTAAGAATGCTGTGAAAAAAGGTTTTGAGTGGCCGAGCGAAGAGTCGCTTTGGGAGTGTTTTGAGTCTGAAATTGTAGAATTTAAGCAAGCAATTAAAAATAATGATGCCCAAAATGCGGAAGAAGAGTTGGGTGATATGTTGTTTGCCACAGTTAATTTAGCTCGTTGGCATAAAATTGATGCTGAGCAAGCTTTACTAAAAGCCAATAGAAAATTTATGCAAAGATTTCGAAAAATGGAAGAGCTTGCGACAAAACCCTTGGAAGAATATTCTTTTGAAGAATATGATAATCTGTGGAAACAAGCAAAAAAAGAACTTTTGTCATAACTATTAAAAAATGTGGCTTTATTAATTACGATTGTAAGTTGGCTGATAAACGATTAAAGCTTTAAACAAAAAAAGAGAGGATATAATTATCCTCTCTTTTTTAGGGGGGAAATGGAACAGCAGGAGCGTTCCATTTCTTTTTATGTAAGGTGTAGTGTGTGTGTTAAGTAATTAATTTTCTCTGTAGCAAATAGTACCACGCTTTGTAGCTTCTATTACTTGCAAAATTGCTTGGTCAAGTTCGTGGAATTCTTGTTGTTTTTCTGGTGTTTGTTTAGCTTTCCAATTTTCGAAGAAACTAATAAATTCTTCTCTTTGAATAATGCATTCACCAGTACCAACTTTACTTCCGTATTTTTTCACGAACTCTTTGTTAAAGTCAGCGTATACTTCGGTAATTGCTTCAGAGATGACTTGTGCATTTTTAAGGATAACGTTAATGTCTTTGTTCATATTTGCTTTGTCATCTTCACCCATGAAGTGCATACCATTTAATGATTTTTTACCAAAGTGTTTACCTTGTCCCATCATTCCGACTGCTCTTGTTGCCATATTTGTAGCCATTTCCATGTCTGTAGAAATACCCCAGCTACCGTCTTGGTTAAAGAATTTTTTCTCACAAGAGTTACCACCAAAATCACAAATTATTGATGAGAATATATGTTCGAAAGAGTATTCTTCGTTATCCATGTCAGTTGTATAGACTGCGCCTCCGAACCAGCCTCTTGGGTCAAGTGTGATAAAGTTTACTTTACCGCTTTTGTGCCAAGGTTTGCCGTGGTTGTCAGCCAGATTATCCATAATGGTTGCGTTGAGAGCGTGTCCACATTCGTGTGAAGCAACCAAGTTTTTTTCGTATTGAGGCATATTTCTGCTTGAAGGTCTGCCAGTAGTCAATTGTAAGTAAGCTTCTGTAAAGTCACTTTTTTCGACTGATTTGTGTTTTTTCTCTCTTGCAACGTTTTGAGCTTTATCTAATAAAGTCAGAATTTCGATGTAAGAACTTTGCTCTGTCAAAAGATTTAGGTGTGCTTTGGTTTCTCTTTTAGCTTCTTCATCTCCAGCAAGTTTTATGCCTTTTTTCTTGATGTAGTAATCAATAACTTCGTTTCTTGATTGAGTGTAACCTGGAGATTCAACTTCAATTCTGTCTATAAATTTGAATGATTTTGAAGTTGCTTCACCAATATTTTTAGGGTCATTCATTGAACCAATAACGACAATATTCATTCCTTGTTCTTGAGCTTTGTTCATTTCTCGAATAAGTTGAGACATTGCTTTTTCGTGGTATTCAGAAACAAATTCGCCATAAGAGAAGTAGTCAAAGTTTTCAACAAAGAGTACTGCTGATTTTTGGTTGTTTGTTTCAGCCTGAGCTTTTACCATGCCGAAAAGCTTTTTCATAGAAGCTTCTGGGCTGAGATTTCCTCCACCAAAGAGGTCAACATCTTTTGTACCAAAGTCTACTGCGTTGATTTCTATGTAAGGGATTTTTGCTTCTCCTGCAATTGTTTGGGCGGTATATTTTCTACCCGCGCCGACAGAACCGTCTTGGGAGTATATTACAAAACCTTTAGTACCAATTGATTTGTCTTTAATTCTGTCAACAATTGATTTTGCTTCTTTTTTTGTAGATGGTGTTCCAACCATGTCTTTAAGTTTAATTCCTGTATCAAAGACAACTTTTATTGAGCTATCATTTTCAACTGGTTTAAATATTTCTTTTGCTTCTTTTATATAATTTTGTACGTCAACAAGAGTTACTTTTTCTTTGTCAACATGGTAAGCTGCAACCAAATCCATCACTTTTTGTGCCTTTTCAGGGTAATTGCCTTTGAGTTGGTTTGCGACTTCAACACATTTTTCGATTGCTTGTTTTGTAAATGGTTTTTTCAGTTTTTCAGTAAGTTTTGGTTGCTCTTTAAACATTTTTTGAGCTTGCGACATATTCATTAATGGCATAGAAATTTCGCCAAAATCTGAGAATAATTCAACAACATCACTTTTTGTACTGTCTTTGTAATATTCATCTTTGTCAGCAACCATCACAAATTTTACATTTTGAGGTGCATTTAAAAATGTAGAAACATTTGTTTCATCGATTGCTAAAGCGTCCATATCTCTGTCCATGATAGACATTACCAATATGTAGTTTTTATTTTTGTTTTTTCCAAATTCATGAAGTTTCTTTTTGATGTAATAGTTGTCGATTTCACCATTGTCGTTTAGGTTTATAATTTCTGTGTTTTCTTTTGTAAGTTTACCAAAACCGTTTTTGCTTTTTTCAAAAACATTCAAGAAGCTATTAACCAAGTATCCTGGAGTTGTATCTTTGTCGTGTAAGATGGCCATGTTTGTACCTATGGCTAGATTGTTCCAGATATTCAATGCTTTGTCGTCATAGAAAGACATATGAATTCTTTTTGATAATGGTCTTTTATCGATTTGAATTTCATCTTTTAGCTCAGTTCGGAAAGGAATCATGACTTCTTTTTTGAGCTGGTCATTGTTAGGGAATAACGCTGCACTAAAAATGGTTGCATCGTGAACTAGTCCGTCACCGCCACCCATTTCTTCATCATTATCTTGGCTGTATAAACTATAAATGTCATTTAAAAAATCTTTTGAAAATGAGGTTTTCTTATATTTCCCTTGAGATGGTGGTATTGAGGAAAGTTTTTTGTCTAATAGTTCAATTTCTTTTTCGATAACAGGGCGAATTTTATCTCTTTTTGTTTTATCTTTGATAACTGTTCTACCTAAGTCATCTTCTAGTGCAGTGTGTTGGGTAAAAGAAGATTCATCATCATAGTTTGCTTCACCAGAGTCTAATTCATCCAAGAAGTTTTTTATGTTTTCCAACCCAACTTTTAAAACATGAAGCTGAGTAATTTCATTGTGACCGTATTTTTTTGCTAATTCTTCAGAATTTTTATAAAGTTTTTCACCGTGGTACGAAAAGTTGTTTTCAAGTTCGGCACTTTTATCACTTTTTTTGTTTGCTTCAAAATCGTCTAGTTTGCCTTTTCTACCACTGAAGTTTACATAATAACTTTGCAAAAGTTTTGATGATGGCGCTTCTGTTATTGAGTTTGTTGTATTTTGTATTTGTTTGTTCTGATTTTCTTTAGGTGCAATAGATTTTTTATAGTTATTTTTACTAATGTTTAAGCCAATTTTTTGAATCATAGTCAGTTCCTGTTCCTCTCTATTGGTGTTTGAAAAAATTGGACAAAATTTTTTTTGTTAGTTTATAAATGCAATGTTAAGAATTTGTAATCTTTTGTTTTTTAGATTGGAATGTTGTTTATTTTATTGTTTTTATGAGTTTTTCTAAGGAACTAAGTCTATTTAGCCAACCTTGTAAAAATATTTTTTGATTGCCGTATTTTGAAAATTCTATGTATTTTTGTTTTCTTGCTTCAATGAATTTTTCTGGGGATTTCCATTGTGCAACTTTTAGGAATTGTTTTACTCTGGCTTGACCCATATTGATAGCTGTGTCAAATGCCAGTACTGCAAATTTGGGTGACATTTTGGGACAGCCTGTGTTGAGCCAGTAATTTTTATAATATATTTCTTCAACTTCTTTGTCTGTAATATATCGTACATTCTTTGTTTGTTCATTTCTGTTTTTTTTCCAGTTGTCGTATGTGTATTGCGTAATTCCTTTGTTTGTTGCGCCACCAAGGTCGTTTGGGTTATTGACATACCCACCTTCCCATTTGAGTACAAATTCTAGTGCTATTTTAAATAAATTTTTTTCATTCATAGTGTTCCTTTCTAAAAAAATACCCACACG
>JAZSES010000222.1:0-2741 GCA_045531805.1 Candidatus Limenecus sp.
CATGGCTACGATCCGACTTCATGCCTGTAGTTTTAACAAATTTTACAGTAAACATTGATGTTCCTGATAAATATTTAGACTTAGAACTCGAAATAACAGACCCCAATGGCCTAAAAATTGATTACGAATTTGTAAAACCACCATCAATTGTCGCAACAGTTAATGATGCAACCAATGCTTACGTCGTAATAACAGAAAAAACAAATACCTATGCGTTGCTAAAAGCATACACAAACACTGGAGAAGAAACAACTTGCAAAGTAAGCTTACACGCAAAAGGTTACTAAGAAAGGATTTTTATGACAGAAAAATATTCTTGGACTGACAACCCCACAGTTTCAGGGGTTGCCATTTGTGACACCGATATTCTTAATGATTGTCTTATGCACTTAAAATATGAAAATAAAACGAAAAATATACCAACAACCAACTGCATAACAGAAATCCCACAAGACATAAAACTAGAACTCAATGACGGTGTACTAACTTTAAAAGCTGGTTCTAAGGTTTATATGCCAAATGGTGTAGATGTGTTTGACGAAATAATTATTGAAAATGACCAACACTGGAATTACGGCACAGGTGAATTTCTTATATTGGTCAATAGTAATGGCGTTATTACTGGCTCTAAAATCGAACACATTTATTCAGGAACATCAAGCCCAACTATAGTTGCTGGTGTTGTTTGGTACGATACTACTAACAATATTATTAAAAGAAGTCAAACAGGTACAGATTGGGAAGAAAAAAATTACGCATTACCGATATCAGTTGTGACAACGTCATCAGGTAGCGTTACCTCCATAGATCAAACATTCAATGGGTTTGGTTATATTGGCTCTACTATTTATGTTCTACCGAATGTAAAAGGTCTTATACCTAATGGTAGAAATGAAGATGGAAATTTGAGGAATATTGAGTTTACTACAAGCAAAGTTCTGACTACGACTAATCCAGCAAATTCAAATGCAGGCTTCCCTTTGTTTTTCTCTATATCAGATGAAAATCTTTTTAGGCTTACAACAACTAGTTCTTTTTATGATAAAAATAGAAACTTAAACTATGATGGCGACAGACAAGCTTATACAAGCACTTGTTTTGCTGGCACTTTCCTAAGAAATTCCAGTGGTCAAGTTATATCATTTAATCCAAAACAAACATTTAACGCTTTAGATTATAGCGATTATACAAATGGAGTTGGCTCAACAAAAGCATACATTACTGAAACTTACAAAAACGGTAAGTCTTGGTATCGTATCTATTCAGACGGTTGGTGTGAACAAGGTGGACATACAAATTCTAGCAATCAACAAGTTACGATAACACTATTAAAAAACTATAAAGATACAAATTATTCACCTATTGCAATATCCAACACAAGTGGTAGTGCTGCCAATTACAACTCAAGCGTAAACAACTTAACAACATCTTCGTTTCAGTTCAATTCAATGGTTAACAAAGCTTGTTATTGTTTCTGGGAAGCAAAAGGGTATATCAGATAAGGAGAATAAACAATGGAAATAAAAGCAACATTACAAAAACCTTATAAAGAAAATGACAGACTAGATTTTATAGTCAAATATAATCACACTCTTGGCTATATCATCGAAGAAACAGAAACAGAACTTCAAGCACTTGGTTATACAGATGAAGAACTTGAGCAACAAGAAAAAGAACGTATTCAAGAGTTATTTATGACACGCTCAGACTTCTTTGATGGAATGATTAAAGCGTTTGGCCTTGGTAGCGAAGAATTACTCATTGTTATTCAGAATATTTTAGAAACTCAAACAATAGATAGTACTGAAAAAAAAGTTGCAATTAACAACTATAAAAATGCACTCAATTTTTATAGAAAACATCCATTATTCTCAATGTTGAGTAATATTGATATAAATTTCAATGAAAAAACCGTTGCCAAATTCACAGAAGCACAATGGGATAAATTTTTTGTCGAAACAAACAAAAAAAATCCAGAAGCATACAAAGAACTTTTGCCAAATAACAAAAAGGAACAAATATGAAATATATAAAAATAATTTTCAACCACCTCAACCAACCTAGCACTTACAAAGGACTTTTTACAATACTTGCCTCCTTTGGAATCATTCTCAAACCAGAACTAGCAGATGCAATTATAGCCTGCGCCTTAGGAATAACTGGTTTGATAAATGTATTAATAAATGAACAAGTCAATCAAAAAGGTGGTGAAAAAGCCTGATGTTTTTACAACTGATAAACAATGTATGCAACTTGTTTTCCAACATTTTTAAATTTAAATCAGTAAAAATAGAAAACCAAACAACAACCAATATCATTGACGACAAAAAAGATTATAAAAAAGCAACAAATATTGCAGAAAAAATTATATACCTTGCAAACAAATACAAATCACAAATGACGTTTGCCGATAGATTAAAATACAGTCAACTTAGTGAAAAATTCCAAAAATTCAATTAGGAGGTGAACAAAATTGTCAGATTTTATAGAATTTGCCCCAATTATTCTAGTTGTTATGGGATTTTTTATTGCCTACAAAATATTTGTCACCCCTGAACAAATTTCAAGCCTAAAATCAGAACTCATCGAATATATTGCAAATCACTACGTTTCAGAAAAAACCTACAGAGATAACAACTTTAGCCTTGAAAACAGAATAGACAGAATAGACAAAAACGTAAACGATGTAAAAACATTACTAATCAGCATCGTTCAGCACAATAACAGTACTAAGTCGGAGG
>JAZSES010000252.1:0-6273 GCA_045531805.1 Candidatus Limenecus sp.
AAACAAATACATAATAACATTACCAATTGAGGACTAATAAAATTACTCAAGTATATTAAGACTTTTTAATAAAACATCACAAATTAAAACACTGTACTATTATTTAGATAGCAATAGTTAACCAAAGGAATTTTTGATGAAAGTTTTAATTACAGACAAAATTAATGAAACAGCAAAAAACATTATAGATGAAGTTGCTCGAGGTGAAATATTACCAACAATGAGCGAAGATGAACTTTGTAACATTATTGGTGATTATGAAGCGTTGATGGTTAGAAGCCAAACAAAAGTTACAGCCAAAATAATTGAAGCTGGTAAAAATCTTAAAATTATAGGTAGAGCTGGCGTTGGTGTTGACAATATTGACTTAAATGCCGCTACAAAACACGGTATTATCGTAGTGAACTCACCAGATGGAAATACAAATGCAGCAGCAGAGCATACTGTCGCACTTATGCTAGCAATGTCTAGAAATATTGCAAAAGCAGCAGCATCAACCAAACAGGGTCTTTGGGAACGTTCAAAATTCACTGGCCACGAAGTATTTGGTAAAACATTGGGCGTAATTGGATTTGGAAAAATTGGTCACCATGTAGCAGAAGTGGGTTTAGCATTGGGAATGAATGTAATTATCTTTGACCCATATACAACAAAAGAAGTTGTAGAAAAATTCGGAGCAAAATATGTTCAAAATTTGGATGAACTTTGGGGTGAATGCGATTACATAACAGTACATACACCAAAAACAAAAGAAACAATGCATATGATTAATAAAGACACCATAGCAAAAATGAAAAAAGGTGTAAGAATTATCAATTGTGCAAGAGGCGGAATCATTGATGAAGAAGCTTTAGCAGAAGCGTTAGAAAATGGACAAGTTGCTCAAGCAGCAATTGATGTTTTCGAAAACGAACCTAACATTGCTGAGTCTGCACTTGTTAAAACAACAGGAGATATACTACTTACTCCTCACTTGGGTGCAAGTACAGAAGAAGCGCAACTTAACGTAGCAATAGATGTTGCTGAACAAATTAGAGAAGTTCTTGCTGGCGGTTCTGCTCGTTCAGCAGTAAATATACCTTCTTTAAAACCAGCAAAACTTGAACCAGTAAAAGATTTTATGAACTTGGCTGAAAACATTGGCGAACTTGCGATGCAAATTTCTACTGGTAGCATCAAATCAATAGATATTACAGTTAATGGTTATCTTGCAGATTTAGACGTATCACCTCTAGAAACTGCTGTATTAAAAGGCATTTTATCATCATTTACAGACAACGTTAACTACGTAAATGCGCCACTTATCGCAAAAAACAAAGGTTGGGATATTACAACAACAAAATCACAAAAAAGCACAGACTATGTAGGCTCGTTAACACTTAAACTTATAACAGAAAATGGTGAAAATATTGTTTCAGGAGCATTAATTGCACAAAACATTCCAAGAATTGTAAAAGTAAACGGTTACAACACAAGTATTGAGCCAGAAAAACATATGTTGTTTGTTCCACACGAAAACAAACCTTCTATGGTTGCCAAAGTTGCTACAGTTTTGGGTGGAGAAAATATAAACATTACTAGAATGAACGTTGCTCAAAACAGAGCGGAGAAAAACAATATTTCTACAATGATAATTAGCATTGATAGAGAAGTTGCAAAAGAAACACTATCCGAACTAACATCAATAGATGGTGTAAAAAACGCAAAATACATCAAACTTACCGCAAAATAACAAAAAAAATATTGTTTATGTTTTAAACGAATATGAGAGTAATTAGTAACTTTAACACATATTCAATAACAAATAAAAATAACAGAAAATTGTCACAAACAACTACGAATGTTTGTGGCAATTTTTCTCGTAATACAAATTTTAAAACACCATTAACAAATTTCAAAAGTCATCTTTTAGAACTTAGATTAAAAGATGATGAAAAACAACAGATAGAAAAACTTATAAGCAACTATGTAATAGACAACAAAAATATTAAATTTCTAGGGAAAGGAACTTTCGGCACTGTATATAAAATAACATTAAAAAACAGGATGCCAATAGCTGTCAAAATTCTTTCACAAGATTATAAACAAATGTATGGTGGTGGAAACCTAAGGCAAGAGGCTGAGAATTTAAAAATAATTCCCAACACCTGCACCCAAAGTCAGCACCTAATAGATTATTACAAGAAAAACAATAAAGAATACTTAGTATCTACTTATATAAACGGTACCCCTTTGTCAAAAAAAGTTGAACTAACTCAAAAACATTACGACAATATAGTTAAAGAGCTATTTAAATTTGATATAAATGGCTTAATGTTCTTTGATTTAAATATGGATAATATCCTTGAAAAAGATGAAAACATTGGTTTTATTGATTTTGAATATGCAGAAACAAAAATACCAACGCAAAAAAGTTTTGACGCGCTAAATGATACTCACCACTTAGACAGAAATATTTATTTTCCGCAAAAATCAAATATCAATGCATTTGAAAACAGAAGCTTAGGGCGAATTATACAAAAGTTAGAGAATAAGTGCGAAACAGAAAAAAGTTTAAAACAAACAAAGCTATATCTTAACAGTTTATCTAAATATCATAAAAATAAAGCAAAATTTTTTGAACAAAAAAATATAACATCAACAAGTGTAATTGATTATGAAAAAACTTTAGCAAAGCTTTACAATAACCCATCAAAAGAAATTGTAGAGATTGAAAAAGACTTAATCAATCTAAAATATACAACCCTAAACTATCACTTATACATACATCGAAAAAATGAAGGCAAATTACTTGACGATGATATAGAAAATTATGGCAATTTTGACAAATATATAAGCAAGATGTATAAGCTAGCCTCAAAAATAAAATCAAACATATTAAATTTGTCACAAAATAGTCAAGATGAAAATATCAAAAATTACTGCAAAACAAATTTATTGTTGATAAATCGTTTCTTACTAAAAAATGCCAACAAAAGTTATTACGAAATTAGAAAACAAGAATTTCCCAAACAACTTGAAAAAAAAGCAAATGAAATAATAACAAAATTGGGATATATAACTAAAAAAGAATTAGATTTAGAATTAAAACTCTTCAATACATTAAAAACTGAAATTTTAAATAAATATAATAATGACAACAAATACACAACATACTGCAAAAACATAGAAACTTGTTTAATTAACACTATAAAAGTTGCTACCAACAAGATGTAACCGAACCCGCACCACAAATTTGGCCATTAGTCCAAGTTGCATACTCCAACTCTGCATTTTTGAAACAGGTATTTGTTATATTGGCATCTAAAAAAGAGGCATCTTCTAAATCAGCATTTTCAAATGTAGCATTTTCAAGATTAGCATTATCAAACTTCGCTTCTTCCAATTCAGCACCCTTAAAATTTGCCTCCTTTAAGTTTGCCCCACTAAAATCTGCTTTTTCTAAATTAGCGTTCTCAAATATAAAACCCTCAAGATTCATTCCAGAAAAATTAAACTTTTCTAAATTTGCACCTGTATAATTTTTTCTTTGTAATGAAAACTGCGCTGGTATACCACCATCAGCAAAAACTGACAACGACACTACAGAAAACACAATAAAAGATAAAATCAACAAATAAATTTTCTTCATACAATAATTATACCTCTTGCATTACAAATCTGCATTATTTTTCTTTTTAGGAATATCTGGAATAACTTTACCCAAATACTTGGAAATAGAAACAGAAAACGCCAATCTTTCACCATCAGCATTTGGCAAAACAATAGCTGTTGTAATAGATGTAGTTGGTTCAGGTCTAATTTTAAAACCAGCAGAAAAAGCACCCCAAGATTCATCTCTAGATATATAATCAGCAACAATACGGAGTTTATTTGGAATAATAGTTTGGTCAATACCAAGCATAGCACCAGTAAGAGTAGGCATTTCCCCCTTACCACCAACAAAACCACCTGCTGTTATTGTAGTCTTAGTTTTACGAATAAGAAAAGAAGTATGAGCATAAAGCATGCTATCAGGTTTTTTACCCTCGGTAAGTGAAGGTGTTAAATTTCCTCCAAATGTGAACCTTGTTGCTTTCTTATATTTAAAAACTTTTTTTGCTGTTAAATTTAGCTTAACACTATTGTTATCAGAAATATTAGTACCAACACCAATAGACATTTCTGTCCCCTTACCAGTACCTATAGTCATTTGTGGAGTCAAAGAAACAAACTTGTCACCAAATGGGCTAAATTTATTCGATTGCTTTAAAATGACCTCACCACTAGGCAACACATCAGAAGAAGGAACAGATAAAATGGTCTGTTGAGCACTGACTGGCAATGCTAAAAAATGTATAGCTAGTAAAAGTAAAAGAACAAAAAACCTTTTCATACAAATTAATTATTATAGAAAAATACAAATTTCGCAACCTATAAAAAAAGTATACGATTTTTAAAATACAACCCAAAATATAAAATGTCCGAGAATCTATAATAATTTTCACTTGCACAAGATAAGTGTTTCTAGTACACTAAAAATTCCAAATGGAATAAAAAAATGAAAATAAGTAAATCAAGTACACTTAAAACCAATTTTTCCAAACAATCACCAAAGAAAAACATCAACTTTGGAGCTTTTGAATATGCAAAAGTAAAAACACTTGTTAACACCCAAATTGTGCCTCTTAAAATTTACGAAGTAAACGACTTTGACGCAAAATTTCTTGATCTCATGTCACAAAAAATAAATTTGAAAAAACTATCTTACTTTAAAACAGCAACTACAAAACAATTAAAGGAATGGAAAGCTTTAATAAACAATGCAATAATGATGTCTGCATTTAATGAACCACAAAGAACATTCCTACTTACAACTGAAAAAAACAGACCTTGTGGAATAACAACATTCAATACATTCAAACAAAACTGCCAAATCGACTATCTTGTGACATGGAGACCAGCAGAAAACGAAAGAACAAAATTTGCAGGCAGAACCTTACTAAAAGCAATTTTTGAAGAAGCCGTACGAAACAACACCAATAAAATATCACTAACAACTTTGGCAGATAGCCCAATGAATTTAGTCAAATATTATGAAAAACTTGGGTTTAATATAGACATGACAACGGAAATCTATAAAACAGGAACAGATATGCACATCCTAAATCAAGAAATAAAGGAAACAATAAAAGGACTATCTCATAAAATAAATATAGAAAAAAACAATGAAAATAAATTTGTAGACCTAAAAAAAATCTTAGATATAAAATACTAAAATAAACATAAAAAAAACGAGGGGTTTTGTAATCAATTTGTCTTGCGACATGTATGAAATTACTACCCTCGTAAGGTTTTTACACTAGCCGAAACATTAATAACACTATTATTATAGCATTTTTTAAAAATAATGCAAATACTTGATTTATTTTACAATTAAATCCTAAAAAATTTCATAAACTTCAGTGTTTCATGCTAAAATAAATATGCTTAGGGGACTGTAGATGAAAGTATTTAGAGAACTAAGAGAAAATAAGGACTTATCAATTTGCTTGGGTTTTTTCGATGGTGTTCACCAAGGGCACAAAGTTGTGCTCAAAAATACAGTAAACCTTGCAAAGCAAAACAACATTAAGTCCGCAGTGATAACATTCAAAGACCATCCTCTTTGCTATTTACAAACAAGAACACCTCAGTACATAATTTCACCTGAAGACAGACTAGAAGCTTTTGAAAAACAAGGCATAGACTACACATATCTTCTTGATTTTGACGAATATATAGCAGACGCCTTGGCTGAAGATTATTTAAAAGACAACCTAATAAAAAATCTACACCCCAGATTCATTACAACGGGATTTAACCACTACTTTGGCGCAAACAAACAAGGGGACTCAACTTTACTAAGAAACTATCAAAAACAATTAAACTACACATACTATGAAATACCACCTATTACATTCAACAATACACTAATCAGTAGTACCAAGATAAGACAACTCATTACAGACGGCACATTAGAAAATATAAACAACTTACTAGGTGAAGATTTTTACGTAAAAGGCAGAGTGGTGACAGGGAACAGAATAGGCCGGACAATTGATTACCCTACTGCAAATATAGAATATCCATCAAATATAATAAAACCCTCCAAAGGTGTATATATAGCAAAAGTTGAAATAGACAACAAAATCTATCAAGCTATTGCAAATTTTGGAAAGCGTCCAACAATAGATAAACCTCATATACTATCTCTTGAAGCACACATTCTTAACTTTAACGAAAATATTTATG
>JAZSES010000230.1:0-7246 GCA_045531805.1 Candidatus Limenecus sp.
TCTCTTAAATTGCTGCTTGTTGTTTTTTTTAGATTGTCATGTTAGTATGATAATTGTTATTATGATAACAATTAGGTGGTTTTTAATTGAAAAATATAGATAATCAAGATATAGATATAGGCTTAGAGATTACGTTAACTGCGTCAGTTTATCGTGCAACTGGTCAAAAAACTTTGAAGGAACATGGTTGTAATGATATCACTCGTGAGCAGTTAGGTATATTACTCCTTTTGTCGATACAAGGGGAATTGTATCAAACCCAGATTGCGAATATTTTGGGAAAAGATAGACCTAATATTACTCGCATGATTGATGTTCTTGAGACAAAAGGGTTTATAAAAAGAGAAAAAGATCTTTCAAACAGAAGAATTTTGATAGTACGTTTAACAGAAAAAGGTTCGCAACTTGCTGAATCTTTTAAGCCTTTGATTGAAAGAATGAATGCTACTCAGTATAAAGGTATGAGTGATGAAGAGATTCTAATTCTTGTTAAGCTGTTAAGAAAAGTCAGAAAAAATATTATTGAAGAGTACAATTTAGAGTTATAAATAAGGCGGTAATTATGGAAGAGAATAATATCCAAAATGAAGAAGTTATGCCTTCTAAAGCAGAAGGTTCGGAAAAAACATCAAGACGTAAAAAAACAAAAAAAGTTGTTAAAAAGAGATTTATTTTACCAACAATAATTGCGGTTGTGTTGTTGACTTTGGGGTGGTTATATTTGTCTTCTTTTGAGACAACTGATGACGCTTTTGTTGAAGGTCATATTATCCGTATCAGTCCTAAGGTTACTGGTATCATAGAAAAACTTTATGTGGATGATAACGATATGGTTCAGAAGGACAAATTGTTGTTGAAAATAGATGATAGAGATTACAAAGCTAGATATGAACAAGCAAAAGCTGCTTACGAAATGGCTTTGCACAAACAATCTTCAGCAAAGGTAGATTTGAGTGTTGCTGAACAAGATTTTAATAGATATAAATCTCTTTATGAAAAAGGTGCCGTTTCTCAACAAGAATTTGATAGAGCTGAGTCGAAATATGTTGCTGCTCAACAAGCAGTATTTTCAAAGGCAAAAAACAAAGTTGCTGATGCTGAGTTGAAAAAGCTTGAGGCGATAATGAAACAAGCTGAATTAGAACTTTCATACACTGAGATTAAGGCTAATGAAGATGGTAAAATTACCAATCGTTCTGCTGAAGAAGGTGCTTTTATAAATGCTGGAGCTCCAGTATTTTCTATTGTGCCAGCTGAAAGATGGGTTGTTGCTAACTTTAAAGAAACTCAATTGAATAAGATCAGAGTTGGTGATAAAGTAAAAATCAAAATTGATGCTTATCCTCATTTGAAATTGGAAGGTGTTGTTGATTCAATTCAATCAAGTACTGGTGCAAAAGCTAGTATGTTTCCACCTGAGAACGCTGTAGGTAGTTATGTAAAAGTTGTACAACGCGTACCTGTAAAAATTAAATTTACTACAAAACTTGATTCTCAATATAATATTGAGCCTGGTATGAGTGTTGTTCCAAAAGTTTTTGTTCAAAGAAATAGATAAGAATTATGTCAGAAGAAGCAATTGCTACAAATGAAAATTTATCACCGGCACGCAACCCTTGGTTGAGTGCCGGTGCTGTTATGCTTACTGTTTTTATGGTTGTGTTAGATTCCTCTATTGCGAATGTAGCTTTACCAAATATTGCAGGTTCGTTTTCGGCAACGAGGGATGAGTCGACGTGGGTTTTGACAAGTTATCTTGTTGCTAATGGGGTAATCATCCCATCAACCGCTTGGTTTTCAACTTTGCTTGGTAGAAAAAACTTTTTGCTATTGGCTACATTGATGTTTACACTATCCTCAGCATTGTGTGGTTTGGCGTCTAGTATGACGATGTTGATAATTGCTCGAGTTATTCAAGGTATTGGTGGTGGTGCAATTATGCCAATATCTCAGGCAGTTATGATGGAAGAATTTCCGCCTGAAAAACGTGGTGTAGCAATGTCTGTATTTGGATTTGGTGTTATTTTTGCACCTATTATTGGTCCAACGCTTGGTGGTTGGATTACCGATACATATTCTTGGCATTGGATTTTCTTGATAAATGTTCCAATTGGTATTTTATCTTTGTGGTTAATTCAAAAATTTATTACAGACCCACCTTATGCCAAAAAAGGTAAAGTAAAATCTGTTGATTATTTGGGTTTTGGATTACTTATATTATGGTTGTTTGTATTACAAATAATTTTGGATAACGGTCAAAAGTCGGATTGGTTCGGTTCAAGTTGGGTTCGTTGGTCAGCTTTGGTTGTTGCAATTTCTTTTATAGCTTTTATTGTTAGAGAGCTTGTTGTAAAGGAACCAATTGTTGATTTGAAGGTTTTTAAAGATAAGAATTTTGCTATTGGTACAGTTTTGCATTTTGTTATAGGAGCAGTTTTATACTCAACCCTAGCGATTTTGCCTTTGTTTTTACAACAACTGCTTGGATATACAGCAACTTTGAGCGGCTTGGCTATTAGTCCAAGGGGCTTTGGTTCATTTATTGGGCTTGTGGCCGCAGCAATTCTTGCAAACAAGGTGGATCAACGTTGGGTAATTGCTTTTGGTATGTTGCTATTAGCATTTTCTAATGTGATGTTTGGAACACTTAATATGCAAATAGCTATGGAAAATATTATTTGGCCAAATATAATATGTGGATTTGCTTTTTCTTTGATTATGATTCCATTGATGACAATAGCATTTGTTACATTAAAAAATAGTCAAATGACAAATGCTACAGGTGTATTCAATTTGGCAAAAAGTGTTGGTGGGGCAATTGGAACTTCTGCCGTGGCTACTATGGTTTCTCGTATGAGTCAGGTTCACCAAACACATTTAATTAGGAATTTGACTTATGCAAATGAAGGATATATCGAAAAATTCAATGCCTTGCAAGGTGGTATTGCAGCAATGTCTGGTCAAGCTCTTTCTGCAATAAAAGCAAATGCTATAATTTATAAACAACTTATTCAACAGTCTACATTGATGGCTTATATGGATTGTTTTAAAATATACGCGGCACTTTTAGTTTTGTTAATTCCTTTGATTTTTCTTTTCCAAAAGGTAAAATTTAAGAAGAAGAAAAATCAAAATGTTGATGCTCCTATCACATCAGAATAATTTGTCTAGCAAAAAGAGGTGTTGTTATGTTGCAATTAGAACGAGTTATGCAAAAGACATATGAAATTAAATACCATGAACAAAATGTTAATGGTTTTTTAAAAGAATCAAGCTTGTTAAATATTTTGCAAGATATTGCAACGTTAAGTGCCGAATCTTTGGGCTTTGGACCTACTTTTGTGTTTTCAAACAATTATGCTTGGGTTGTTTTGAAATATCATCTGGAATTTTATAAAGAAATAAAAGACATATCTGCTATTAACGTCAAAACAGAACCTAGAGGTATTTCAAAATTGTATGCTTTTCGCGATTTTGAAATTTGTTCTGAACAGGGGGAGTTGCTGGGAAGAGTCGCTTCTTCTTGGGTTTTGATTGATATGAATTCAAGAAAAATGTTGCCAATGCAAAAGGTTTTGGATTTTATGCCAGCATTTGAGAAACGAGAAAATGATTTAGAGTATGGGAAAGTTGATAGTTTCGATGTTGTAACTTTGTCAAAAAGTTTTGATGTTCGTTTTGATGATATAGATGTGAACAGGCATGCGAATAATTCAAATTATATTGTTTGGGCATTGGAAACTTTGCCAGATGATTATAGATTAAAACATTGGGCAAAAAATATTGATATAAAATATCGTAAAGAAGTTGGACTTGGTGCTAGCGTTAGAGCGGATGTTTTTGTTGGGGAAAATTATACGTTGCACAAAATTTTGGATTGTTCAAATGATGAGGAGTTGTGTTCATTAAAAATCGAATGGTCGTAGTCTATTTGAAGATAATAATTTAAAAATATTATAATAAACACTAAATACTGATGTTATATTAGTAAAATATCCTTGTACATGGTAAAATTTTTGTAGGAGCATCGTCTTTAGTATCTGAAATTGCAGATATTTAGATACAATATTAGAATAGACTTGGTAAATTATGAATAATAGAAAAACACTTGTTTTAATTGATGGTCACGCATTGGCGTTTCGTTGTTTTTTTGCTTTAGAGCGTACAGGAATGAAAACCTCTGAAAAAGAACCAACTTGGGCGGTTTTTGGTTTCTTTAAGGCTATTTTTGATTTATTAAAAAATCCTAAAATTAGTCCCGACTGTATTGCAGTTGCTTTTGACGTGAGTCACCAGACTTTTCGAACAGAGTGTTTTGATGATTACAAAGCTAATCGTGAGCAAATGCCAGATACGATGAAAAGTCAAATGGGATTGATTATGGAAGGTCTAAAGGCTTTTAATATTCCTATATATACAAAAGAGGGATTTGAAGCGGATGATGTAATCGGTACTATTGCTGACAAAGCTACAAAATTAGGCCATAGAACTATTATTTTGACAGGTGACCAAGATGCATTTCAATTAATCGATAGAGAATCGAACGTTAGTGTTTTGATACCGTCTAAAGGTGAGCTGATTGATTATGATTGGGCTAGAGTTTATAACAAGCTTGGTGTATATCCTGACCAAGTTGTTGATTATAAAGCATTAAGAGGTGATACATCTGATAATATCCCTGGTATAAAAGGTATTGGGGAAAAAACAGCTGTAAAACTTTTGGATAGATATCAGACATTGGATAATGTATTATCTCATATTGATGAGATTGAAGGTAAATCGTTAAAAGAAAAACTTGAAAATGGTGTAGAAATGGCTAGGTTGAGCTATTTCTTGGCGACAATAAAAAAAGATGTACCTATCGATTTTGATTTTGAAAAAACAAAACTTGAAATGCCTGATGTAGAAGAAGTTAGTGCTTTTTTGAAATATGTTCAATTTTTTAGTTTTTTGAAAAATTTACCCGAAATTTTGAAACCGTTTAGCGTTTGTACTTTGGCATCAAGGCCAGAAAATGTTGATTCTGCGGAGTCTAAGAAACAAGAGCTTTTAGACCAAAAACTTATTGATTTTGTTAGTTTAAAAGATGGTTTGAAAGCCAATGTTGGCTCGGCAGAGAATGGTAGTAACAATCCAGAAAAAGTGGCTGTCGAAGTTAAAAATATTTCTTCGGATGCAGAAAATAGACCGGCTCAACAACAACTTGGGTTGTTTAGTCCCATTCCTGTAATGGAAAGTTCTTTGAAAAATGAACGAAATACAATTGTGACAGAAAAAGATTTTGAAGATTTGTTGTCTTTGTTAAAACAACAGTCTTTGATTGCAATAGATACCGAAACGACTTCTGTTAACGCATTGGAAGCTGATTTGGTTGGTATTTCTTTTGCTTATAACGAAGAAATAAAAGCGAAAGATGGGAAAGTTGTTGTTGGTGACGGCATAGACGGACAGACAAAGTCTTTTTATATTCCAGTTTTTCACAAATTTGGTGAGCAATTGGGTATGGATTATGTTTTGCAAAATATCAAGCCGATATTGGAAGATGAATCTATTTTTAAAACTTTTCAAAATGCAAAGTATGAAATTAATACATTAAGAAAATATGATATAAAAATTGGTGGAATAATTTTTGATACAATGCTAGCTAGTTATGTCAATGACCCTTCAAGAAAACATGGGTTGAAAATTCAGTCCGCTGAAAATTTAGATTATTTTATGACTGAAATTGATGAGCTACTTGGAAAAGGTAAAAAGCAAATTACAATGGATGATGTTTCTATTGAGGAGGCATCTGATTATGCGTGTGATGATGCTTTTGTTACTTTGGAATTAACTAGATATTGGCAACAAAAGCTTGATGATGATGCAAAAAAATTACTTTATGATGTAGAAGTTCCAACTAGCCTAGTACTTGCGGATATGGAAGCTCAGGGGGTTGTTCTTGATGTTGATTATATGTCAGTGTTGGCAGAAGAGTTGGATGAAAATATAAAGGAAATTGAAGCAAAGATTTTTGCTATTGCAGGTGAAGAATTTAACTTAAACTCTCCTAAACAGTTAGCATCAGTTTTGTTTGAAAAATTAGGATTAGCACCGAAGGCTAAAAAACGTGGTGTGCAGAAATTTTCTACAGATGCAAAAGTTTTAGAAGATTTGGCTATTGATAATGAAATCGCGAAATTTATTTTAGAATATAGGCATTATGCAAAAATGAAATCAACATATGTTGATGCTTTGCCAGAGTTGATTAGTCCTACGGATTGGAAAATTCATACAAGTTATAATCAAACAGTTACCGTCACTGGACGTTTATCTTCTTCAAATCCAAATTTGCAAAATATTCCTGTAAGAACATCTTTGGGTAATAGAATTAGAAAAGCATTTGTTCCTGAAGATAAAAACTCACAAGTCCTTTTGAGTGCGGATTATTCTCAAATTGAATTGAGATTGTTGGCTCATTGTTCTGGAGATGAAAATCTTATCAGTGCTTTCAAATCTGGAGACGATATCCATGCACAAACAGCTGCAAAAATATTTGATGTTGATTTAAATGCTGTTACTAAAGAACAACGAAGTAAAGCTAAGGCTGTGAATTTTGGTATTGTTTATGGTCAGACACGATATGGTTTGGCTTCTACTTTGGGGATTTCTAATGCAGAGGCTCAATTGTTTATTGATAAGTATTTTGAAACTTATCCAAAAGTAAAAGAATATATGGAAAATTCTATTCAATATGCTTATAGATTTGGTTTTTCACAAACAATTTATGGTCGTAAGAGATATCTTTTAGATGAGCTTATGAGTTCAAATCATAATATAAAAGAATTTGCTCAGCGTGCTGCAATCAATACACCACTACAGGGTGCGGCTTCTGATTTAATTAAGATGGCTATGATTGAACTTGATAAAAAACTAAAGGCAAATAATTTGAAATCAAAAATGATAATGCAAGTTCACGATGAACTTATTTTGGAAACCTATAAAGACGAGTTAGATATTGTGAAAAAACTTGTTAAGGAATCTATGGAGTTAAATCAACCGTTGAATGTTCCATTAGTAGTAGATTTTGCTTGTGGTTCATCTTGGATGGAGGCTGAATAGTGAAATTGTTTCATTATATGTTTTTCTTTCTTGTTTTAGCTTGTATTCAAAATCAAGTTTTTGCGGAGGTTACTTCTTCGGCTACAAATGTTCAATCTCAGGTACAAGCTACTAAACTTACGCCTGTTTCAAAGCAGGTTTCTTC
>JAZSES010000205.1:0-6032 GCA_045531805.1 Candidatus Limenecus sp.
CCTTTTTCAATAAGTGCCAATAATTCTTTATTGTTATAATCACAATTATACCCAAGGATATGACATTCAAGCCCTTGGGATTCACAAGTTAACTCAATGGAAGGTATAAAAATAATATCATCTGAAACAATACGTTGCATAATACCTAAACCAGCAACAGTATCGTGGTCAGTAATCGCAAATATTTTTATTCCAGCTTTAACAATTTTATCCAGTAAGGAGTTAATATCATCACTACCATCTGAAAAACTACTATGTATATGTAAATCAACCTTATTCATAGTCTTAATAAATAATATATCCAATCAGACAAGAGTTAGTTTTTTTATAAATATAATTTTAGACTGTCATATGTTTCAAATTATCTGAAATAATAAATGAAGCACCTGTAGACTCTTTAATGTCTGCAATTGAAAACATAGGATTAATTTCAATCATAACCAAACCTTTTTCAGTAACCTCAAAAACACATCTTTCAGTAATAATAAGGTTTACTTGATGACTAGCTGTTAAAGGCAAATTACACTTCTGTAAAATTTTAATTTGACCTTTTGATGTATGTTCCATAGCTACAATAACTTTTTTTGCTCCAACAATCAAATCCATGGAACCACCAATACCTGGAACGAACTTTCCTGGTATAGCCCAACTAGCAATATTTCCCTCAGCATCAACTTGCAAAGCGCCAAGTATAGTTGCATCTACGTGACCACCACGCATCATTGTAAAAGCCATCGTTCCATCGTAAAAACTAGCACCAGGGTTAGCCTCAACATACCCACCACCAGCATTTATAACTGCCTTATCAATGCTGTCACCAGTAGCACTTTTGCCTAATCCCAATAATCCATTTTCTGACTGGAATGTAACATTAATACCCTCTGGCACATAATCTGCAACAGCTGTAGGCAAGCCTATACCCAAAGTAACAACATCACCATCTCTAAACTCTTTTGCAGCTCTTCTAGCCACAATTTCTTTAATCTTATCTTTTGACAAAAGTTCTTTTGGAGCAACAGAGGCAATGGGATTTGTCGCCAAAGTATTATTTGTACAAATATCAGTTTTGGATTTATTATCTAGTAGCATTTTCATTATTGCTCCTTATTTACAACAATATAGTCGATGAACAGACCAGGGATAACAACTTCATCAGGATTTAGACACTCAACTAATTCATCAACTTCTAATATAACAGTTTCTGCAGCCGTAGCCATAACAGTATTAATATTTCTTGTAGTGCCATGATACGCAACATTACCAAATTTATCAGCAATAGTACCATAAATTAAAGCAAAATCGGCACCTAATGGTTTTTCGTATATAAATTTTTTACCATCAATTTCCATTGTTTGCTTATTTTCTTCCAATATAGTACCGACACCAGTTGGAGTCACAACCCCACCAAGTCCAGCACCTTTAGCTCTAATCTTTTCAATCAATGTTCCCATTGGCACAAATTCAACATCAAGTTCTTTTTCTTGTAATTGACGGCCAGTTTCTGGGTTTGTACCAATGTGAGTAGTAATAAGTTTCTTCACTTGTTTATTGACTATCAACTTACCTTTATTTGCGTGTGGATAAGAAGTATCATTCATAATAGCGGTAAGATTTTTTACATTTTTCTCAACAAGAGCATTAACTAGCAAATCAGGAGCACCACAGTTCAAAAAACCACCAACCATTACAGTGTCACCGTCTTTTATCAAACTAATTGCATCTTTTGCTGTTGTAATTTTAGCCATAAATTTATCATTCACCTGATTGTAGTTATTTACATTTTCATTTTAATATAAAAATCTAATTTGTGTAATTAATAACATAACTTCCATTATCAAACGAAAAAGACATTTTAATCTTTTCCCCGTTATAAGTCTCAGGAGGGGCATAGAAGCTCGGCAAACGCATTAACATTTTGTAAACTTCATCATTCACAGACTTATTATTAGATTGATAAGTAAACGCTCGGTTAATCAATTTGCCAGTAGAATCAATTGAAAATTCAATACCACAAGTTCCCTGACCTTGTATAGAAACAACTGAAAGTTTTGAAAACAATGCGTTTCGCAAAGCAACTTTATAGTTGTTAAGCTCAGGACTATATGCAGGTATTGTTTTTTTAGGACTTAGTGGAACATTAACCTGTTCTTTTTTATGCGTTGTATCTTGTTTCACATTTTTTGTTGATACAGAAGATTTTGAATCAGGTTTCTTCACAGACGTTGCCTGAGATGTTTTCACTAGTGGCTTGTTTGACGTTTGAGATTTAAGTTTTTTACTAGTATTAACCACAGTAGACTCTGATTTAGTATTTGATTTTCTTGTAGGAGCTATTATCTTATTTGTAGTTGTTTTACCAGCTTGCGTATTGTTGTTAGCAATTTGTGAAGGCCGAACATTTTGAGATTTTTTAACAGTTATAGATTGGGCAACGTCAATAGGTCCATCATTCCATAGCTGTTCAATATCAGGAATATTAATTACATTCTTTTCAGTCTTTTGGGCTGAAGTATTAGATATCTCTGATTTAAAATTGAAACAAAATACCAAAATAAAAAAAGATAAAAACAAACAACTAACAAAAAAAGTTAAACCAAAGACTGAAATATTTCGCCTACGAAGAAAAGAAACAAAATCCATCTCAGAAGTTGCTATACAAGGTGAAACATTTACCACATCATCTTGTAATACTTTATCTAAAATCAATTCATCAAACGTATCATTACCACAATCACAATAATCTGGTTTTGTTTTATACTCTTGCCCACATTCCTTACACTTAAACATTTTTTATCCTTATTTGTATTGAGTTGTTTTTATTTTTTCCACATCATTATAATTTTCAGGAGTACTATATTCTGTTCTGTTAGAAATTGCAAACCCACCATTAGCATTTACAATAGTTCTTTTTGTACCCTCTGGAAATTCTAATATCGCCTTTCTTTGATAACTAGCAATAATCGGCTTGATTACACGAACAGCCAAATCTGTATACACAGGGTTATCTGACCAAACTTTTATATTGGACATATTACCAAATTTATCAACAGTAAATGAAAATCTAAAAACAGTCCCTTGCGGAGCACCAATTTTTGTATCGCGCATTATTTGATTCTGCAAATCACTACGCCATTTATTCCAAACAACAAGTTCCTCACTTTCAGTTAGCACTTTCTTTTGAGGCACAGATTGCTCAATTTTTTTTGTAACAACAGGGGGCTTTTCAACAGTTTTTTGAACAATTTTAGCTTGTTGATTAGTAATAGGCTCTTGTTTTTTAGCGTCCTGTTTGGATTTTGAAACAAGTGAATTAGAAAGAGTTTTATTGTTCGTCTGTATTTTAGTGGGAACAGAACTTGATTTAACTGGTGTTGCCTTAACTTTCTGACTAGGAGCAATAGTCGACGTATTAGACACTTTCACTGTTTGTTCTCTTACAACATCTTGATTAATAATCTTTGGTGTTTGTTGAATAGAATTAGACTGAACAGTAGCTTTAGTTATTTGATTTTTAGGATTAGATACAACTTCAGAAGTCTTTATTTCTTTTACTGGCAATTTTTCATCAATAACAAGATAACTAGCATCTGAAAAAACAATAGGCTTATGTATGCCAATATTATTAATCCCAAACATTACAACAATCAATGTTGAAAAAATAACTATCAATATAATTGCTATGGGTTTTACTTTATTCATAAACACCTACTAAAATCGTTCTTCTTTACTATCTACAAATAACGGACATAAACTTACGCAAAGACTTATCAGCATTTTCCTCAGTAGAAACAACCAACCTTTGCTCACCCAAGACAGGTAACAATTTTTCTTTTACTAAATCCAACTTTTTCGGATGAGCAAAAAGAAACATCATCGCCAACTCTGGTATATATTTCTGAATATTTGAAATATTTTGAGGTAACAAATCCCAATTTATCTGTTTTGCAGATGAACCCTCATTTTCCAAATCACCTATAACAATAACAGATGAGCTAAACCCCTCCTTTTGCATTGTCAGAGCATAATTAAATGCTTTTTTCAGACCATCACCATAAGCAGTACCTCTATCCTCTGGTGAATATTGTGTAAACGCATCCATTGATTTTTCAATACCATTAAAATCCTGAGGACTACCTTCATAAATAATATAAGCATCCTCAGACACTTTGATAATTTTTATTTGATCTTCTGGATCAAGTTGCGCACAAATTTGTTGCAAAAACTTTTTCTGTTTTGAAAGATTTGCTTGGTTAGATGCTGACGCATCAACTACAAACATAACTGCAGCTGGTTTAAATTCATCAAGTTTAATATTCTTCAAACCAAAATAGACCAACTTCAAAACAAAGCTAACCACAAGAATTATTATACCTAATGTAATTAATTTCTTATCATTCATCATTTAATCCTAATAATTTCAAATCATAGCACATCATCATAAGGAGTAGCATTCATAGGCTGGGTCAACCGAACATTAATCGCTGTACCAGCTGGGATTTCAACTTCTTCACCCTTAACACTAGCAGCTCTTGCCGCACCTATCGCACCACCAACACCAGCACCAATAATAGTACCTGTACTAATTCTATCATCTCTAGACCCGATTGATGATAACAAAACAGCACCAATCAACGCACCACCAACAACATTGGCAGCAACTTTCCACCAACGTTTACCAGCAACTACAACTTCAACAACATTTGAAGTCAACATCAACTTATCACCTTTTGGAGTTAACAATTCATTAAAAGTAATAGACAAACTACCATTACCATAACCACCGCCAGCTTTTTCTGCATTAACGGCACTACCATAGACAATACTACCCTGAGGAGCAATCAATATACCATTATGATACCAATCATCTTGTAACACCGCTGCAATAGTATCACCTTTTGACAAACTAGCAGAACTGATAGAAGATTGTAAAACTGCAACAAATCCAGCACCTGCAGTAATGTACACAACTTGACCTTTTAAAATTTTGTTTTGTGGTTCAAAAACAGATTTGTCCTGAACACTAAAATCCGGCAAAGTCTCTTGTTGTTGAATACCTTGTACTTGAGAATTATTCATATCCACCGAAGTTGATACATTGTCAGTTTTTTCAATATTTTCTTTTTTTCTTCTTTTTTTCTTTTCTTTTTTTTGAGTTTCAATTGAAAGTCCATCAGGAGTGTTGTTTATAATAATATACTCTTGAGAATCAAATTTAGCCTGAGCTTCATCACTAAAATCATATACGGTATCTGCATAACAAGTAGAATTAACCATAAATGACATAAAAAGCATGGACATTATTAAAACAAAGCTTATTATTTTTTTCCCAAATTTTCTTTCAGCCATAAAGTAAAGAACTCCAATAATCTATAAAATTAAGATTCTAGTTCTATTGAAACATAATTTTCAAATTACTATGAGTATCAAAAGTTACATACCCAACAGTCATTTTTTTAGAGCCATCATCCGTATTTAAGTATACATTAAAATGCCCCAAAATTCCTGTATTTTTACTATTAGCTGTACGTTTTAAATTCAACATATCAATATATTTAATTTTATTTAAACTCAAATCTTGTGACTTATCTTTAACAAGCAAAGTACCTTCAGACGTCAATTTTACCAATCTAATACCAGCTTTTTTTAATTCATTTGGAGTTATTTTTGTGGAGTTACCATCACACTCTAAAGCTTTTAATGAAGTAAACATACTATCTTTAGGGTCATCATACCCCAACAAATCTTTTTCACTCCAATCATCAGATTGTTTATCTTTGACCATTACATAATTTACTCCATCAATAGGCACAATGTAAGGGTCGACAGCCAACACGGCTGCACTCATAAGAACAACACCAGTAGGCTTTAACAAATCATTCATAAGATTAAAACTACGACTTGATGGCAAAATAATCCTATCTGTACAACCATCAGACTCAATAACACCACCCAATTGCTGTGCTTGAGATGTTTGGTAAGGGAATATAGGAGATGCATTACAAGCCACCCCTAAGGACAAAGTCGGATCGTAG
>JAZSES010000203.1:0-8209 GCA_045531805.1 Candidatus Limenecus sp.
TTCTCTTGTCTTCCTAAGACCGCTTGGCCTCCGACTTCTTTGGACTTTCTACTTTCGCAGGGGCACGTTCGGTGGACCTCTCTGATGTGGATAGAGTCATATTTGAAGAATTTATTCCTGAGTCACACGTGCGTAAACTCCGTAACCGTGGAGAAGCTTTTCTCAATTTCTATGAAACACTCGCTCGTAACCGAGAAATTGAAGGCGCTGAACCCGTACGCTGTTATCTCCTCGCTAACGCCATTGACCTCCGTGATGATATATTACAATCCCTCGGCGTCGTCCACGACATCGAGGATATGATTGCGAGGGGTGAAAAGCGCAGAACTATTCCTGAACGTGATGTTTATGTAGAACTTGTGGACACTGTGTCGATAGTCGACAAGAAGAGAAACACAGCCCTTTATAAAATGGCTGATAAATCATTCACTGAACAGTCACTTCGAGCAGACTTTCACAACGCAGGACTGCACTTAATTCAACCTAAGTTCAATCAACGTGACTACAGACCAATCCTTTCATTCGGAACGATATGTATATACGTTGATAATGAAGGAACTCACTTACATATGGCAAGGACTGGTGAACGTGCTAAACAACACTTAACAAAAACTGAATACTATGCACTTCGCCAATCATTGAAACCATCATACAGGTTTAATATTGGAGCAGGTAGAATAACATTCGACTCTTTTGAAACAAGAAAAGAAATCGAAGCAGCACTAGACATTACAGACTAAAACTAAACGCCACCTCTGTTGGGTGGCTAGGTGCTAGCCCCAAGGTCAATCCCCAGAAGGGAAGGGGCGGAGTGACCGTCCGCAACCTAGCTGCCTTGCAGAGGTGGTGTTAGAAAGGATTATTATGAATGAAAATGAAAACCTCAATGAGGAAATTGAAGACACCACCGAAAACGAAGAATTCAACATTGATGAATACGAGAAAAACCTCGAAGATAATTCCGTTTCCGAAGAAACACTACGCTATCAAACTCTAATCAAGAACCAGGACCAGTTAATCAAAAATTTGCGGGAAGAGGTTAAGACATTAAAAGAAAAAAATCTCAACCTGGCATCATCAGTGTCGATAGTCGACACACAACAAAAACCTCAATCAACTACCGACATTTTAGCGTCGGCATACCTATAAGAAAGGAGCAATATGGACACAGCGCAGATTTATACAATAGTTAATGACATAAATTCCCAGACAATGGGCGAGTCAGCTATTCAGGCAATAGACACTGCATCATTCGTAGCAATGGGTTCACAGGTTTTGTCTTCTTCTGACAATACAGAATGTTTTCTAAACACCCTCGTACAGCGTATAGCACGTACAATTATTCAGACACGCTCATACAAATCTAAAATGTCTGAACTCGCATTCACAGATGTTGAATGGGGAGCAATAATGCAGAAAATCAAGGTTGAGATGCCGGAAGCAGTAGAAGACGTATCTGTAAACTTAGTGGACGGCGAATCAGTTGACCAGTGGATTGTAGCAAAGCCGAAAGCAAAAAAGAAATTCTTCGTAATTCGTTCACCCTACGATTTCTTCATTACAATACAGCGCCGGTGGTTGAAAGAAGCATTTCTTTCACCTGCAGAAATGGAGGCTTTCATTGGAGCAGTATTCAATGAAGTAAACAACAAGCTGGAACTTTCTCAGGAAAACCTTGGACGTATGGCATTAGCAAACTTTATAGCGAATGTTGGAGAAAATCAAAGATACCCGCTATTAACAATGTACAATGCAAAGACAGGTCAAATCGCACCTACACCTGAAGGCGCACTTTACAGTGAAAACTTTATGCGTTTCGCAGTTGGTGAAATGAAAATGGCATCTATCAGAATTCAGGAAATGTCAACTCTTTATAACAAAGAAGGATACAAGCGTTTTACCAATCTTTCAGACCAGTTCGTAGTTACGCGTGCAGACTTTAAAGTTGCAATGGAAACCCAGGTTGACTACGCTGCATATCACGACAACTACTTAAAAGTAGCAACTGACCTTGAAGTATCATATTGGCAGAATGCACTAACTCCAAACAATATTGTAATCGGTTCAGGCGATGATATAACAGTAGTACAGGACGTACTCGCTGTGCTTCATGACCGCGATGCACTCGGAACTTTCCGTAAGGAAACAGAAGTTCTTACAACTCCCGTCAATGCACGTGGAGCATACTACAACACATTCTACCATACCAATGACGCTCGTTTCAATGACATGTCTGAAAATGGAATAGTTTTCACATTGGAATAATATGGCAAGGAGGGCAACTTGCCCCCCACTGTCGATAGTCGACACAAGGAGGCACAGATGGAAATAACACTGTATAAATTTTCAAAAAAGGTGAACAGTACTGCACGCCCAACAAGTGGAGGGACTGTAGCAAATGTTTCTATAAAGTCAAACGTTCCGGTCGCCAACAGTTTTGACCAAAGTGCGGACACGTATTTGACGAACCCAGTTTTCTTTCTGTCGACTATCGACAGTGGAGTATCAGGTGATGTTAATGCTTATAATTATTGTTACGCATTAGGACATTGGTATTGGATAAGAAACATTGAGATATCGCTGGAAAATAGTTATACTTTCTTTTGTGAAATAGATGTCTTAGCAAGTTTTAGAACAAATATAATAGGTTCAAGACAGTATGTGAGTTATGGTTCAGCTGATGTAAACAGAAACATTGATGACACTAGAATTGCATTAAGCAACTTAGTTACTAGAAGAAGAGTATCAGATAACTTAACAATTCCAGGGCAGTCATCATCAGACCATTTCTCTCAATACCATATGATAATTACGACTGACCACGGAACATTCCCAGTATTTTTAACACCTGCTCAATTCTCAGCATTTACTGAGAAGTTTTTATTGAATAGCCATGAGGGTGACACAATGTATGAAGCAATAACTGATTTGCAGAATATTTTTGGAGCGCCAATTTACTGCATAGGCAGCATGCATGGTATGTATTATGAATGGCAAGGAACTACATCAGAATTATCAATCGAACTTGGTGGACATACATTTGGAATGGGTAAGTTTGCAACTGCACAATCTTACCAAACTGTATATCAAATAAATTTAGATAATGGTGTGCCATTAGAAAGTAGAGGTAATAGATGCACACAATATTTCTTAAACCTACCATTTGTAGGATTAGTACAATGCGATAATGGTATAATAAACCAGTCAGAATATCTACGCGCATCATTCATGGTAGATGCATTATCACTAGATGTTGGCTATTATGTTAGAAATGACCAAGGTGCATTTGTTGCAGAAGGTTATGGAAATGTTGGACAAGAAGTGATGTTTGGACAGATAGTAAATCCTAACACAGCTGCCGGAACATATGAAATGTATAAACTGGGTGACGTGCTGATAAATAAAGGTGGAGATGTTGCAACTACAGCAATAAATTTTGGTGGTTCAATGGCACTCGAGTCAAGAAATGCTGGGCACGCTTTAGATGCTGTAGGAAGTTCAATAGTTAATTTCACACAAGCAGCATTATCAACAATGTTAACTTCAGACATGTCTGGTTATCAAGCAGCAGTAAGTAGAAGTGGCACAAGAGGCGGTGCAAGCAGTGGTTCAATGACACCTATAAATAATCATGTATTATGTTTATATGCATACACAAGCGAATATGTAATAGACCCGACAACAGTTGGAATGTATTTCGGTAGACCGGTATTTAAAATACAAACATTAGTTGGAGACGGGAGACTAGTAGTATGCCCTAATCCAATTATAGAATTAGATACAGTGTCAGGTATTATTACGCAACTTCTAAAGCTGATGAAAGGTGGTATTTATCTTGAGTAAAAAAGATGATAAAGCTTTCTTTGATAAAATCAAGGAAAGTATGAAAGAAGCATATGGCGAGAAGCCAGTGGACTATCACGGCTTGGATAGTTGGCGAGTAGTCCATTATCAAAGACAATACTTACGACTTGCTAAAGGTTGTTTTAAAGTCGATTGTCGACCTGAATGGGACACCGACTTTATCCTTGACCAATTACTAATAAGAGGATATTTCATTTTAACAGACACAGAGTTGGGAGTAATTCCTTTACGAGGTGATGCGTATGGCAATAATGTTTGGAGAAGACCAAGCGATGTTATATGCGCTAATCACATATTAGGAAATATAGAGAGAAAGATTGGTATAGATTGTGAAGTAATATATCTAAACGGTTCAGGTGACAGACGAGGTGTCTTAGATATTATAAATCTATTTGCAATGAGAACTGCTCTGTGCGATAGCGCTTGGGATGTTAACATGGCAAATACCAAAACAACGCACGTGTTTGGCGCATCAGATAAAAAAGAAGCAGCCACGTTAAGAGCTATGGTCGACGAAATACAAGCAGGTAATCCGGCAGTATTTGTTAAGTCTAGTAATCTGCAAGGTGTTAACTCAGAAATGTTTAGCGGTAAAGCTAAAGAGAACTTTGTTGCTGATTTAATAACAATTGAAAAGCAGAAACTTAAACAAGAATTCTTGACACTGTTTGGAGTAAACAACGCTAATACTGATAAGCGAGAAAGGTTACTAAATGCAGAAGTTCAAAGTAATAATGAAGAACTTATGGCAGATACTGAATGGTGGTGTTATAATCTTGATAAGTATTGCACCAGAGCTAATAACATGTTTGGCGGCGATAATAGTATTACTATACGTATGCCATTCAGGGAAATAGACGTTACAATCAGTAACGGAGTCGACAATCGACAGGAGGAGCAGGATGACGGTAAATGATTTATTTCATGTATACGCATTAAAACATAATACAGAAACCGCAGGAATGCTTAATGACTATGTACTTGACAGCAGGTTGAATAGAGCAGCATTAAACGATATGATTTTATTAGAGCTAGGAGATAGAATTCCTTACTATAATGAAACTACCGTTTTAAAGTTTGCAATAGATAACTGGTTCTACACTCACAAACTAAACATCAAAAGACTGTTAGACGCACTAGAAACTGAATATGACTTTCTCAACCCATTAGAAATATGGGAGGACAACGACTTTAATGAAATAGAAACTGAGCATATTGATAAGGACATGGACCATATCACATCGTTCAAAGACTATAAAGAAAAAGTAACATATAACTCAAGTGACATTGACTGGTACAATAGCACCACAACTAAATCGGGAGATAAAGAAACCAAATACGGACATGATGAGAATACACTAATAAGCGCATACAATTCTTCCGGATATCAGCCTCAAGGTAAAATGGAATATCGAGAGTCAGATAAGGAAATATATAATGATATTCAAGATAAACGCGGTGGAAATGATGCTGTTGAACACAAAGGGCATGATGATAAAACATATGAAGGCACATCAACATTACAAGATGTAGGAACTGAAAGAAGTTCAGACCACGTAACTGGACAGGAACAAGACAAACATAAATGGGGAAGGGATACTGAAAACATCGCTGAACTTGTAGAAGCAGAAATAAGATTAGCAAGGCATAACATATACCAATGGATATGTGATAACTTAGGAGAAAAGATATGTTTAGGTATTTTCTAGAAAGGAGGAGTAATGGCGTTTGGTAATTACGAGTTCCCACACTCACACAATTACGATAGTGATTTACGAGAGCTAATCGACCTTGTAAATAAGTATCGAAGTGATTACGATGAAATTCTGTCGACAGTCGACAAAATAGAAACGGACTTCGAAACCATAACAGCAGAATTTGAAGCGCTAACAACAAGAGTTAATGACTTATTTGCATATGTAGATGAAGAAGTTAGCGAAGCAATGACAGAATATCGCAAAGTTATTGATGCTGAAGTATCTCAAATTAGAGAAGAGATTGAAGCAGCAATAGAAGCGATGGCACAAATTCTGCCGGCAGCAAAAGCATATGCAGATGCACAAGATGAAATAACGAAAAATGAAATAAGAGCAGAAGTAGCAGAAATCCTGAAAAGTATCAACTTAGATATTAAGGATTTAAAAGATAGAATAAGAAATCTCAAAACTTCAATATTCGACCCATTGATGGGTATGGATAGACCAATAGGCAATGTTGTAGAAATGATTAGAGATTACTACAGACCCCATGCCTTAACAAACTATGACTATGAACAACTCAACTTAACCAATTCACAATACGCAGCACTGCTATTATTTAATGACCAGTATACTTTAGAGGGAATTAAATATGTTGCAAGACCAAAGTTTAAACATCTTAATCCAATTACAGGAACATATACTGATGAGTATAACGTAGCAAGTTGGATTGCAACACAGTGTGCTAACACATTGACTGTAAATGATTATACGGCACAAGACTTAACAAATGAAGAGTATGCAGCAAAAGATTTAACAAACCAAGAGTATTTTTTTACTCAGGCAGCGGACCTACCTTGGGTTTAACTAATGCGGAATATAAAGCATTAGGTTTAACAAATGGTGAGTATGCTGCGAAACAACTAACCAACTATCAATATAGAACAGGAGATATATAAATGTCATATAGTAATAGCACCACATATTACGGACTGCCATTACCTGATGATAATGACAGAAGTAATTGGACAGATAATAATACAGCGTTCGCATTGATAGATGAAGAGATACATAAGAACGCAGTAGCAAAAGTTAGTTTCAGTGCTGCACTAGGTGCATTAACTGCACGAGTAGCAGCATTAGAAAGTGCTCAACCACAAAGTCTGTCAGGCTTTGTAAAGTATGATGCTAATGGTACAGGGCTTACAAACACTCAGTATGGTAAGCTTACGATACAGCAATAGTCGATTATCGACAAGAAAGGAGAAACACAATGGCTTATAGCAATCAGACAACTCACTACGGTCTTCCGTTACCCACTGGCTCTGATAAGAGTACATGGACAGATACGAACAACGCATTCAACACAATCGACCAGGCAATCTATGAAGCGTCGCAGAGCGGCAGCAGTCAGGCGGCAGCAATTGCACAGCTGCAATCACAGATGACAACTGCGAATGCAAATATTTCTGAAAACGCATCAGATATTGCAGAAGAAGTTGCAACAAGAACAGCGCAGGACGCAGCACACACAACTGCAATAGGTAATATCAACACTAAACTTGGCAGTAATGATATTGCTGGGCACAGTGACGGAACAGTTACCGGAGTTCTCTTAGGACTAATTACTGAGTTAAACTCAATTAGAAATCTTCTGGATACAGATGAAGAGACGGCAACAGCTCAAACCGTCACCAATCTGAATATAAATGACCTTGACATAGTTGGAAACGGTTTTGGTGTACAGATAGGAACTAGAACAATGTTTACTGCAACAGCAGCAGCAACAATTTCAACTTCAAGTTCATATGACTATGTAGCTGATATGTGGAGATTGACAGCTGCACAGGTTCAGGCATTATTTAAAGGTCAGTGTACACCGGAACATTCATACAGAATTTGTAGAGCGCTGGTATACAATACAAACAATGAATTCGTTAATACAGTAGATTTATATATGTGGGTACGAACTTCCGGCGTAGCACATATTGGTGTGCGTGCAACTAGTGGTTCACAATCATTCCCGAATGGTTACAAATACTACGCACTTGACACATTCCAGTTGTTTAACTCAGTAACTTTGCCTGACGCGGAATAGGAGGTCACAATGAAAATAGATAGTAGAGGATATAATGTGCCGACAGTCGACACAATGGATGGTAGTATGACAAAGAAAGAGTTCGACCAGCTTAATAAACTGGCAACTCTTTCAGGTATAACACGGTTTGTAGGAGTAACTTTTTCAGGAACAGCATTAGCAGACACCAGCCCTGCTACAATCACTTTTAGTGGTGCAGTAAGTGGTACAATGACTAAAGGTGAGGACGGAGTAGATGTAGTCCTTTCATGAAAGAAATTATAGACGCTGTGCAAACGATAGGACTTCCTGCAGTAATGGTTCTACTAGAAGCATGGTATATTAAGTACCAAAGAGACGAACATTCAAAGGAAACTAAAAGTTTCACAGACGCACTTGAAAGAAATACCGTGGTAATAACAGAATTACGAGACCGGCTGGAAAAAATAGACATTCAGATTTAGCAAGTAGAGGGTTGTAAAAGACCCTCTATTTTATTGTCGACAATCGACAGTCGATTGATCGACAGTCGACTAATCGACCTCACGGGGAGAACATATGTTCGTGCCCC
>JAZSES010000146.1:0-3192 GCA_045531805.1 Candidatus Limenecus sp.
AGATTATACTAATGGTTTATCATATCTCAGTACATATAATCAATATCATTTGGAAAATTTAATTCTTGTTATCGATAAAATGAAATCTCTAAAATATTCATTTGATGAAATCAAGGAGCTTTTTGAATATTCGAAACTTGAAAAGTTTAAGGTTGCTGATATCAGTGCGCTGCTTGCATTTATTGAGAAAGAATATGCTATGGACTGGTTGGATTATTATTATTCTATAGAAGACAAATTAGCATTAATTGATGAGATGTACCAAAATGGTTGTTCACGAAAAGCTATTAAGTACTTTTTAGAATATGATTTTAAAATGAATGTGAGTTCTGCTATAACAATAATTGCATCAATGCAAAAAAACGGATATACATTGAATGATATATCATTATTAATAAAGGCTATTAATTGGAATTCAACTGTAGAAATTCCCCAAGAGTTCTATATTGCAGTAAATAAAGGGATTGTTATAAACACGCTAGACCCAAAAGAGCTGGAATATTTTATAAAAGCTGATGAGGATGCTACTGTGATATTAAATCAATTTGTTCGTAATAAATTTAAGCTTTCACAGTTAAGCCAAGATGCCCTTAAGTTTATTGAAAATAAAGATAAGTCTTCTGAATTAAAAAAACTATATAGCCAAAAAGATTTAGATAACGATATTGTTGTATCCGTCTTGAATAGTGCTGACATTAAAGAAAACAAAAAAATAGCCAGCATAAAAAAACTACAAGCTGTAAGAAAGCACAATAAAGACCATGCAGAAAATCTCAGGACAGCAGGTATGACAGCAGTTTTTTCAATGTATGGTGGTATAGCAATAGCGGTAACTTGGCCATTGTGTGCAACATTTGCCGTAACATCCGCAATAATAGACAAACCTCGTCAACTATACTATATTCCGAGATATATTCAAGCTGAAAAGCTTGACTTGGAGATAAAAAAAGTAACACTACTACCACTCAATTTATAACAGTTAAGCAATATAAAAAAGACTGGCAAATTATTAATTTGCCAGTCTTTTAATTTACTTAAAATACACACTATTCTTTAGTGTATTCAGCATCGATTACATCATCATCGTTGTTTGATGAATCTGAAGTTGTATTTTCAGTTGAAGAATCTGTGTTGCCAGCTGCACTTTCTTCTTGTTGAACTTGTGCATATGCTGCTTGAGAAATTGCATACATTGTTTGTTGCAAATCTTCTGTCATTTTTTTGATTTCATCAGCTGATTTTTCAGCTTTCAATGCTTCTTCAAGAGCTTTTCTTTGCTCTTCAAGTTTTGATTTGTCAGCATCTGAGATTTTACCTTCAAAGTCTTTCACAATTCTTTCAGCTGAAGAAATCAAGCTATTTGCGTTGTTTCTGATTTCAGCCTCTTCTTTATGTTTTTTGTCAGCTTCTGCGTTTGCTTCTGCTTCTTTAACCATTCTGTCGATATCAGCTTCAGAAAGGTTTGAAGAGTTTGTGATTGTGATTTTTTGTTCTTTGTTTGTTGCTTTATCTTTTGCTGAAACGTTAACAATACCGTTGGCATCGATGTCAAATGTTACTTCGATTTGAGGAATGCCTCTCATTGCAGGTGCAATACCTTCAAGTCTGAACATACCCAATGATTTGTTATCTTTAGCCATTGGTCTTTCACCTTGGAGTACATGTACATCAACGGCAGTTTGGTTGTTTTCTGCTGTAGAGAATACTTGTGATTTTGAAACTGGAATAGTAGTGTTTCTAGGTACAAGTGGAGTAAGTACACCACCCAATGTTTCAATACCTAATGTCAAAGGTGTAACATCAAGAAGTACGATGTCTTTAACTTCACCAGCTAATACACCAGCCTGTACTGCAGCACCAACCGCAACAACTTCGTCTGGGTTAACAGATTGGTTTGGTTCTTTGCCAGTATAGTCTTTTACCAAAGCTTGTACTGCAGGAATACGAGTAGAACCACCAACAAGTACAACTTCATCTATTTCACCTTTAGAAAGACCAGCTTCTTTTAATGCGTCAGCAACTGGCTTTTTACATCTTTCTAGTAAGTCATGTGATAATTCTTCAAATTTTGCTCTAGAAAGTTGGACATCCAAGTGTTTTGGTCCATTTGCATCAGCAGTGATAAATGGCAAGTTGATGTTTGTCTCAACTACTGATGAAAGTTCACATTTTGCTTTTTCTGCAGCTTCTTTAAGACGTTGCATTGCTTGTTTGTCATTTCTAAGATCAATTCCTTCAGACTTTTTGAATTCATCAATTAACCAGTTCATGATTTTTTCGTCGAAATCGTCACCACCGAGGTGTGTATCACCTGATGTTGAAAGTACTTCGTGTACACCGTCACCAATTTCTAGAATAGAAACGTCGAATGTACCACCACCAAGGTCGAATACAAGAACTTTTTCTGGTTTGTCTTTTTCAAGGCCGTAAGCTAAAGCTGCTGCAGTAGGTTCGTTTACGATACGCAATACGTCTAAACCAGCAATTTTACCAGCATCTTTTGTTGCTTGTCTTTCTGCGTCATTAAAGTAAGCTGGTACTGTGATTACTGCAGATGTTACTTTTTCACCCAAGTATGCAGATGCATCATCAGCAAGTTTTCTTAAAATCATTGCTGAGATTTCTTGAGGTGTATAGTCTTTGTCATTAATATTTTTTTTGTAATCTGTACCCATCTCTCTCTTGATAGAAATGATAGTTTTGTCAGGGTTTAGGATAGCTTGACGTTTTGCCAATTGTCCTACAAGTTTTTCACCAGTTTTTGAAAAACCTACGATTGATGGGGTTGTTCTAGAACCTTCTGCGTTAGCAATAACTGTAGGTTTACCACCCTCCATAACTGCTACTACGGAGTTTGTTGTACCTAAGTCAATACCAATTGTTTTTGCCATGATTTTATATCTCCTTTTATTATTAATCCCATGTCATCATGCTTTACTAATTAATTTATATCATTGAATTTCAGAATTAATTAAAAAATAAACAAAAAATTAATATTTCAGTTTTTATGAAGATTGGATTTGATTATATATGCAAAAAAACGAGATTTTATATCTCGTTTTTTGTTGAGTGAATTTTATTTGTTTATTTTATTCAATAGCAAAAAAATCTAAAATTTCCTTTTTGAAGTTGGAATTGTCTATGTTTGTAATTTTTTTGCTTATTAAATTATTTACCATTTTTCTGCATTCT
>JAZSES010000134.1:0-2241 GCA_045531805.1 Candidatus Limenecus sp.
GTGCACAAGCTTCAATAACAACCCAAAGAGCAAATGCTTATGCTCAAGTTCTCAAATATGCAACACTAGATGCACTAACTGGACTGAACAATAGAAGACAATTTGAGGTTCGTCTAAAACAAGAAGTGGCAAATGCAACAAGAAACCAAAAATCATTGTGTTGCATTATGCTTGATGTTGATTACTTCAAAAAAGTAAACGATACCTGGGGTCATTCTGCAGGAGACTGTGTTCTCAAAAATGTAGCAAAAATTGTAGCCAAAGAACTTCGTGAATACGATATTGCATCACGATACGGGGGTGAAGAGTTCTGTATATTATTACCAAACACAAAACTAAGAGAAGCTGCTTTTGTCGCTCAAAGACTACGTTCTGCTGTTGAAAAATCAGAAATTAATATATCAGAAAACCAACTTCAAGAAGATATCCTAAAAATCACAATCAGTGTTGGCGTGAGTGAATTTGATAATACACAAACACAAGCACCTGAAAAACTATACCAAAATGCAGACATAGCTCTCTACGAAGCAAAAAAACGTGGGCGTAACAGAGTCGTTGTCTTTGATGAAACAATGGAATAAACATCAATAGAAAAATAATAACTCATTTTTTCATGTTAGAATTGAATAAAATCTGGAAGACATCCCTATGAAAGTAAATTCAAATTCAAACACTCATAATACAAATATGACATTTGGTGCCTATTATGCAGAAAACTCAGCAGGACACCTTAAAAAGCTATACAATAAAACAAAAGATTTTAGCAACCTTGAAAAATCAATTAAACAACTCAAAGCTAATCGCCCCAACCACGCATTAGAAATATTGGATGCTAAATATTTTAGAGGAACGGAAGAAAATAGAAAAATTGACTGGCGTGAAACAACAAGGTCTATGTGGAAATATAAAATATTAAACAGAGAAAATGGCAGTACAGTATGGGTAAGTACACCAGAAAACGACAACCACTTGGAACAAATTACAAGAACATTGTCAAAATATTCTGACGACTACTTCTGGCTGAGCAAAAACAAAACAATAGATTTATTTAATGAACTAGTTACTCCTAGTAATGAAATAACCAAAACTCATAATACCAACCAAAGAGCTAAAAGCTTCATTAATAAAATAAAAGATTTTATCCACTTTTGGACACAAGTTTGAAAAGAAAGTGTAAACATTTACACTTTCTTTTTTTTAGACACAAATCTAAACTTACAACTCTTCAATTACCCCAATTAGTAATTTCATAAATGAATCTTTTACTTTAGCAGCAGTTTCGACAACCTCAGCATGTGAAAGCCTAATGGGCTGTACTCCTGCCGCAGAATTCGTTATACAACTAATACCCAAAACTTTCATAGAACAGTAATTTGCAACCAAAGCCTCTGGGACAGTTGACATTCCAACAGCATCAGCCCCCATAATACGAAGCATATTTATCTCAGCAGGTGTTTCATAACTAGGTCCACTCATTGCAGCATAAACACCATTATGCACAGATAAGCCGAGTTCTTGACCTTTCCTAAGTGTCAATTCTGTCAATGCACGGTTATAAACCTCACTCATATCAGGAAATCTATCCCCTAACGTTGCATCGTTTTCACCAATAAGAGGATTAACCCCCATTAAATTAATGTGGTCAGTAATAACCATCAAATCGCCTGCATTATAAGATTTATTTACACTACCAGCTGCATTTGTAATTATAAGATTTTGAACACCAAGCTTTTTCATTACCTTGATAGGATAAACAACTCTACTGATATGATACCCTTCATAAAAATGGTATCGTCCCTGCATAATAACAGCTCTTTTACCTAGTACATCACCAAAAACCAGTTGTCCTTTATGTCCCGCAACAGTTGAAGTTTCAAAGCCTGGAATATCCTGATACTTAATTCTAACGCCCTCAATATTATCAGCAAAATCACCTAAACCAGAGCCCAAAATTATACCCAACTCAGGTTTAAAATCTTTTATTTGTTTTTGTATATAATCTACTGTTTTATTCATCTAATTACTTTCTCTTTGCTGAATGTAAAGGCGACATAACCTTATCAAAAGTTTCTTTATAAAATTCAACATTGATATTTAATCTCGAGCCAAGCTCAAGTAATAACAATACAAACTTACGATCATACTCATCATTTATTTCATCAATGTTTGTAACAATATCTTCTAATATTTCATGTATTTTACTGAAATATGTATTTTGAGATTCAGAAGTATCGATTCTTA
>JAZSES010000173.1:0-2291 GCA_045531805.1 Candidatus Limenecus sp.
GGGAAACGGAAGATTGCACCTTCGGATTTACCAATCCAGTTAGCTTGCATTGTTTTTACGTTATCACCCCAACCATCAAGTAAATCTAAATCTTTTAATAGTCTTTCCGCGTAATCTGTGATTTTAAAGAACCATTGAGAAAGGTATTTTTTCTCAACAATGCTGTCACATCTCCAGCATTTTCCGTCAATAACTTGTTCATTTGCCAAAACTGTAGCGCACTTGTCACACCAGTTTACGGCAGCTTCTTTTTTGTATGCCAAGCCTTTTTTGTACAATTGCAAGAACAACCATTGAGTCCATTTGTAATAATCAGGTTTGCAAGTAGCAACTTCTCTGTCCCAATCATACATAAGACCAAGTTTTTTCAACTGCATTTTCATATAAGAAATATTTTCATCAGTCCATTTTTCAGGGCTTTCGCCATGTTGAATAGCAGCATTTTCTGCTGGAAGACCAAAACTATCCCAGCCTATTGGATGTAAAACATTGAATCCATGCATTTTTTTGAAACGTGCAATTACGTCAGTAATTGTGTAGTTTCTAACGTGTCCCATGTGCAATTTGCCTGATGGGTATGGGAACATTGACAAGGCATAATATTTTGGCTTTTCTGAGTCATCATATGTTTTGCCAAATTTGTTGTCTTCCCAATCTTTTTGCCAGTTTTTTTCAATTTCTTGAGGAAAATATTGTTCTTTTATCACAGTTTCTCCACCTATAACTTAAATGTACATTATGCATAAAATTATAGTCAAAACATACTGGTGGGACAAATTTATAACAACAATTATTTTTTAGGTTACTCAATATCGTTTTGTTTTTTAAATCTTTTTTCTATTTTTTCTAATGTATTGTATAAAATCAAAAAATCTTCTTTCATTTCTTCAATCGCACTGTACAAGTTAAAAGAGTGTCGTCTGATACGTTCGTATTCTATCTTTGTTATTTCATATTTTTTAGCCATTATAATTATCCCCAAAAATGGAATGTTATTCCTGTTAATTATTCTGATTATACCTAAAAATTGGAATATGAATCAAGATATAAGAAAAATTTTAGCAAATAACATTTTGCAATTAAGAAAAAAGCATAAATTGACAAGAGAACACCTATCAATTGCTTTGGACTTTGATAATTCTTATATTAGTAAGCTTGAAAAATGTAAAGTAAACATCACTCTAGATAAATTAACAAAAATAGCAGATTATTTTGATATAAAAGTTGCAAACTTATTAAAATAATCAATTTGTTTTGATTTTTAATGCTAAAATAAACTTATGGGCAGAAAAATTATTTCAAACAACAAAAAAGCATTTCACGATTATACAATAATCGAAAAGTTCGATGCAGGCATGGTTTTGACTGGTACTGAAATCAAGTCGATTAGGAGAGGTGCAATAAACCTCAAAGATGGTTTTGCCAAGATTGAGGATAATGAGGTTTGGCTTTACAATGTGCATATTAGCCCATACGAACAAGGTAATCGTTTTAATCCGCCAGCAGAAAGAAAGAGAAAACTTCTTTTGAACAAGAATGAAATTTTAAAAATGGCGAGTAAAGTAAAAAAAGAAAAGTATACTATTGTTCCTTTGAATGTTTTTCTTGAAAATGGTTGGGCAAAGTGTGAAATAGCGCTTGCAAAAGGTAAACAACTTTATGACAAGCGTGAAGATATTGCCAAAAAGTCTGTTGATAGAGATATTGCAAGAAATATTAAAATTAGATAGTTATTGTGCAAAGCCCAATTTTGTTAATTTTTCAATGTATTGCCTACAATGAACCCTGTAGACCAGCAATTTTGCAAGTTAAACCCACCAGTTAATCCGTCTATGTCTATAACTTCGCCACAAAAATATAAGTTTTCGACAAGTTTTGATTGCATTGTTTTTGCATCAATTTCTTTTAAATCAATTCCACCTGCAGTTACAATTTCTTCTCCTTTTGTAATACCTGTTGCGTTTAAAACTAAGCCTGTAATGGTTTTTGACAACTTATTTCTATCCGATTTGTTGAGTTGTCCAGCTTTTGTTTTTTGATTAATTTTCAAGTTTTCAAAAATTGCTATTGCGAGATTTTTGGGTAAGTATTGTGCAAATATAGTTAAAGATTCTTTTTGTGGATTTGATTTTAATTCGGTTAAGAATTGTTCGTCAAACTCTTCAAAAGTTTTACCTACAAGATTTATAACTAGTTTCAGTGGGTTGTTTTGGTCAAAGTTTAAATAAGTACAATAAGACGATATTTTATATGCCAATGGTCCTGATATCCCTGTATGAGTGAACAACAAA
>JAZSES010000216.1:0-2439 GCA_045531805.1 Candidatus Limenecus sp.
ACCGCTTGGCCTCCGACTTATTCATCGCACCCTTTGGGTGCGATTCAATGAACAACAAAGTTGTTCAAAAATTTAGATAATGAGTTTGATGGTCTTATAACCATCGGTCAGATTATTGAGAAACAATACTCAAATACACACCTATAAGGAGAGAACAAATCATGGCAAACGCAATTAAAAACATCTTAAAAGCAGAAAAAATCGAAAACTTAAACATTTTTACAACTATGGATAACGAGAAACACCTGGATTTCAATCTCATTACTCCACAGCCTACCACAAAAGAAGAATGCGACCCTGAGTTCTATGCAACAGAAAATAGCCATATTGAAACCAAACCTGGCATGGAATGGTATGACTGGTATAAGTGGCGTGTTGCCAACTGGGGTTGCAAGTGGAACGCTGATGATACTAAGATTAAAGACAACACAGTGTACTTCTACACACCTTGGGGTGCACCATATCCTATCATAAGCAAAATCAGTAAGATGCTTGGTGACACTGAGTTATCACATGAGTTCTATGACTGTGATAACTTTGGTAGTGATGTTTTTCGTTGCATATGGAAAAACGGTTACATGGTAAAAGCTGAAGTGTCTTCCTTTGAATGGAATTTAGATGCTAACAACTTAGGCGACGGAGAATATGGTGACTTTGTTGAAATCGAAATCTGGGACAAATATGCTGAACCAAAGAACAACTAAACACATAAGAATCCCCACCCTGTCATTGACGGGATGGGGATTATTTTTTACAGAACAGCCTGCAGCTGCTCTTTCGTTATAAAACCTTCGGAACAAAGAATGACCATAATGGTATCTTCTGACAGTTCCAATTGCTCCAACTGGGCAATCCTTTTGGCTACCAATGACAGCTGCTCATACGGAGCACCTTTTGGTACCAACTTTGCCGCCACTTCCGATATTGCAGTTAAAACTGCAACAATTTCTTTGTGGTTTTCACTCATAGCTTCTTACCTCTTATCCTTTCTTGTAGATTCGGAAGTATACCTTCCTACTTATATAAGGACAATTTGAGGCAATTTTTCCGCTAAATTTGAAAAATAATTGATTTTCATGTTCTTGAAAACCGTGAATAATCATAATCTATATAATCTGTTCTTTCAAATCTAGTATCTAAAATTACAACTTGTGGAAAAAATTCATCAACCCGTCTTGTAAAATCACTAGCCCATTTGTATGGCATACACCATATCAAAAAATCACAATCAGATTGATATATTGAGTCCATAATATTTTTATCCATCCAGGGTTTATAAAATAGCACAGGATTTGAAATATCGAACTCAAAACACCATTGACCAAAACGATAAGGCATACATCTACCCTGAAAATAGTTTTCAGTCTCATCATATATCAACAATCCTTTTCGAGTAATTTTAGGATGCCTACGTAACCAAATATCTTGAATCTTATTTGGATTACCTTTAGATGATAAATGGTCATTGATAACTCTTTTCATATTCTTTTGATAACAATTCATGTTATGAATTATATCTGAACCCCAATTTTTATCAATACAAATTAACTTATCAGTAATATTTGGAATTATTTTTGAAATATTTGATTGTTCAACTTCGTGTTGCATTTTACGTTCTGCTATAAATGTAGGATTATATGTTCTTTTAACTTCGGAATCATTAACGCAAGCTACATCGAACATTATATTCATTTCATCAGAATAAAAATCAGGTGGTTCTGCATTATGTTTATTATCATGTGTTATTTTATCCAATTTCTTCAAACACTTGATTATTTTTTTACAAAAAGAATTACCATTAAAATACATTATTCGAGTATCTAACATATTTGTGCTCACATTTTGTAAAATATTAAACTCATTATCACGATACATTAAAAATCACTCCTTTCAAATATCAAATATACAATAATTTACCTATATTTTCAACTACTCACCTAAGACGCTCTAAAACGCCCAAATTTCGATTTTAAGATTGTACCCTAACAAGTTATCACAAAACTCTCTTTCGTGCCGATTTGGGGCAAATTTGGAGCCATATAATGCTTCTAAATAAAAAGAACCGACAAGATATTACTCTCATCGGTTCCCACTGTTTATATTATTGACGTTCTATTGTTTTTGCATCTTCTACAATACTATTTAATTCAATTTTAGAAACAATACCTTTAATCAATAATTTGATATCATTGACACTCCTGTCAGGATGTTTATTTACAACATGAGTATGGTCATTGCCAATCCATGCTGCTTTTTCAGCTAAAATTTTAATGGTCTCATCTTCTGTAATATAATCATGAATTTTTGCAGCCAATTGTTTTTTATCTATTTCATCTTTTTTATCTGGATATTTCCAAACACAATAATCTCTAACCAAAAATTCCAAAGCTCTCCGGTAGCCCATACCACAAATTAAATCTAATCCTGCACATTCTGCTC
>JAZSES010000167.1:0-5805 GCA_045531805.1 Candidatus Limenecus sp.
AAACAATAGCAGAAAAAATAAAACTAAATATAGAACCTTATTTAGAAGATTTATGTATAAGCCGAAAAATTTAAAGAATTAACCAGTTATCAAAAGCTATTTTCAATAAAAATAGATTCTAATGTTATTTATTAAGAATTGTTAAATTAAAATTAACTAATAGCAAAATAAAACAGTCTAGTATTTTGTATAACTAAAATACATTATCAAATAATTTAAAAACCAAAAAGGGAAAAAATGCGAGTATCAAATTCATACAGGTTCAACTTAGCACCAAATTATACATTTGGCGCAAAAAAAACAAAGGCAACAGTTGAGCAGACTGAACCCAAAACAAATCCAGAAATTAAAGCTGAAGAAATAAATTTAACAAATAAATCTTTATTCGAAAAACTAAAAGTCATTTTTGAACTTAGAGAAGATGATTTAAATGAAAAGATTAACAACCACTGTACGAATGCATTAAAAAACAAATATCCAGGCTTTCAAATCGAGAGTATAGAAAAACCATATCTCGAATTGACCAATATAATTGGTAAAAACGCTTATAGTTGTGTGCAAATTAACAATGGAAAAAATGTTGCATACCGTATCTTAATCGTTGACCTGAAAGAAAAAAAACTGAAAGATGTCTTTGATGTAATTGATGACCAAATATACAGTCCACAACAAAATACATCAAAAACAAATAATGAAAGAATTACAAAAGCACTTGTTGCGTTGAATGAATACGAAAATCAATCAAAACGAGCCAAAATTATTGATATTATAAAAAGTATCTCAAATGTACAAAAAGAATTATATAACTACATTGAAATACAGGAAAAAACAAATTCGAAATTATCTAAACAAATTAGTGAAATTGATAGAAAAAACCAACAACAATTTAAAGAACTAAAAGAACAACTAAAAAGACAAGAGTTAAAAATACAATCCCTCAATGAGTTTACTGACTATGTAGGTTTCGTATTCGGAAAATGGAAACAAGCAGGCTTGATACGTCTTCCTGAATATCATCCGAATATTATAAGTATACTACCCGGACTAACAGACCCAAAACATACCGTCTACTTTTACCCAAGCGAGCTCACTGACGAACAAATTGACACATATGTACTCAATTACTTGCGCCATATATCTAGTATAAGTAGTAAATGATGCAGCCTCGACATAGCAAGCAATCACACACATTTTCGAAACACCACTCCCAAAATTCTTTCAGGTCACTTTGTTCCTTATCACGAATTTTTCTTAGACACTATTATTAAACAATTATAAGAAAGAAGATCTTATGAAAATCAATATAAACTATACAACCCCATTAAAATCTAATATAACAAGACAGCTTATACCTGTTTTTGCAGCTAAGAAAAAAGAAAATACGGATAACGTATCACTTTCGACAAAAACAAATAAAGTTGAACAAACAGCAAAACCCAAACAGATAAATAAAACGATTAACTTTACAATAGAAAACCAAAAGATATTCAAAGAAATTGCAAAAAGTTTTGATGAAATACATGCTCAGAAAAAAGCAATTTTTGAAGACATCATAAAAGTAATTCATAAAGAAGAAGGCGTAGTATATACACCTGGCAATGAATACCATATCAAATATGGTATTGATTTGGGTGAAAAACAAATTAATCTAGTATCTTCATCCAAAAAACCAGAAGAAATAAAAGTAATAATTGAATCAAACTCGGCACATACACCACAAAATACTTTCACCATAGACAAATCACTAAAAGTCCATTCCCCAAAGCATATTGATGTTAATAAAGAACTCGAACCTATCTTTAAAAATTACATTATTATGCAGAATTCATCAAAAGAGAAAGCAAAAATACTAGAACTTTACAAAGAAGCAAAAACGAAATATGAAGAAATCTGCAAATTAGACAGAGAGATCTACTTGAGAGAGTTGAACCATACTCATAGAGAAGATGTCCCATATCATGAAAATAAGGAGTTTTTTGATATTGGATACTCAAGATCAAAGTTCGACGGATATTTTTGGATTCCTAAAGAATCTCTACTTATAGACAAAAAAACAAGAGAAATGAAATATTATTTCGCTGATGATCATTTAGGAAAGGGCGCAAATATATTAGCAACACCGTCCCCAAGTCAATATAATGTTTTTGACGTATATTTTTTCGATAAAAAAAACAATGAGTTTCTGAAACATCTTTTAGTTAACGTATCAGCTAGTCAGATTATCGAATTTGATGATGACTTAATATCTTTACCAAGAAAATACTATAAGGACAATAATAATAGACTTTTTCCAAACTATCAAAAAGATGAACCGACAAAAATATTTGAATTAAAAGATATTGATGAAATGTATAAAATATCAAAATACAGAGATTTCTACGTTACAACAAACAAAAAACAAAAGTAAAATAAATTTACTTTTGTTATAAAAAACTATTGTCTTCTATCACTAAGGCTTTTGAAATACCATTACATATTCATGTTTGAAGATATAAAATCCACCATACAATGCTCTATATCTCCACAAGTTAGCTTGTTTACCTTTCGCTTTTTCATTACCTTGAATATCTTTAACAATAATGGCTTTGGTAATAAATCCAGCTCTATTCATTCTTTCCATACAACCAAAGCTAAGTGGAATATACTGACCTTTTGCATACTTGTCACCAATAATCAATGCTGCAAAACGACCTTTTTCCAGTTTTTCATAACCGTTTCTAACAACTTCTTCAAACAAATCATAAAACTCTTCAGTTGAAGAACAGTTAGACAAATCTTCTTTCTTGTCAGAAAACTTAATAATATCATCATAAGGTGGATGTAGCATTAAAAATTGTGCTTTTTCTCTACCCATGACATCAAGTCTATCTTGTATTCTATAACTTATATCAGATGATGCGCTATCACCACAGATAATATTTACATCAGTAACAAGAGTTTTAGGGTCAAATTTTTCACTTACATAATCAACTAATTCTTGTTTTAACTCAACCCCAATACATCTTCTTCCCATATTTACGGCCTCAATACCAGATGTACCAGAACCAAAGAACATGTCCAAAACGATATCATTTTTCTTTGTAAAACGTTCAAATAATTGTTGAGCCAATTGTGGAATATAATTTCCATGATAATCATAAGAATGACCATTTGTTTTATCTCTATTTGGGAATTCCCACAAGGTATCAGTCAAAATGTGAGAATAATCTTTCCAGTTATTCAAATCAATATCATTATAAGGCTTTGTCAATGGTTGCTTTGGAACTTCTGCAACGCGCAAATCAGGCTTAACCTGAGGTTTTGTTTTTAAATTACTTTTCTTAACTGCCAAAATCATATCCCCTATAGTCTTTGTACAATTTCAGTATAAGAAAATATTACAAATTTAAAATCAAGTATTTGTATGAATATTGAATAAAAAAAGAGGACTTTGTCCTCTATTTTACATGTTCATAGCTTTTAATATATCATCTAGATCCGCAGAAGTTTTCTTAACTTCACAACCTGAATATTTGATAGCCGAATCAGGGTCTTTAAGCCCATTTCCCGTAAGAATACAAACCATTTTCTTGTCTGATTCAATCAAACCTAATTTCAAAGATTTTATAACCCCTGCAACAGAAGCCGCACTAGCAGGTTCACACAAAATTCCCTCACAAGATGCTATCAATTTGTATGCATCGATAATTTCTTCATCAGTGACATAATTTATTACACCACCTGACTTATCACGAGCATTTTCAGCCTGTTTCCAACTAGCAGGGTTGCCAATTCTAATAGCAGTAGCAATAGTTTCTGGCTTCATTATTCTTTCACCTTTTACAATTGCAGCAGCACCTTCTGCTTCAAACCCCATCATCTTAGGCAAATGTGTAGATTTACCCAAAGCTAGATATTCCTCATAGCCCTTGAAATAAGCGGTAATATTTCCAGCATTTCCTACCGGTATAAAGTGATAATCAGGAGCATCACCTAAAGCATCAACGATTTCAAACGCACCTGTTTTTTGCCCCTCTATACGGTATGGATTAACAGAATTCACAAGCGTAACAGGATATTTTTCAGATATTTCAATTACTCTTTCTAATGCTTCATCAAAATTACCTTTAATAGCGATAATTTCAGCACCATACATCATTGCTTGAGATAATTTACCTAACGCAATATAACCGTCAGGAATAAGCACAAATGCTTTCATCCCAGCTTTTGCAGCATAAGCAGCAGCTGCAGCAGACGTATTACCCGTCGAAGCACATATTACTGCCTTTGCACCAGCCTCTTTTGCCTTTGTAACAGCCATAGTCATACCACGATCTTTAAAACTACCTGTAGGATTTGCCCCTTCAAACTTCAAGTAAATTTCACAACCGATATTTTTCAAACCAATTTTTTTTGCAAGATTATCAGCTTTAATAAGAGGAGTGTTACCCTCATTAAGTGTAACAATAGGCGTTGCATCACTGACTGGCAAATACTCTCTATATCTATTTATAAGACCTTGATAATGTCCATTTTGCTCAAATTGTTTCATATCACTACTCCATTACTCTTATTAAGTTGTTGATTTTTACGATAGCTGGATTATTTGTCAGTTCATCTATAGCACTCAAAATATTTTTTTCAACACAATTTTCAGTAATTACAACAATCTCAGCAGTATTCTTTTCATCAATACCTTTCTGTAAAACACTTGCCAAGCTTATATTATGACGACCACAAATCTCACCAACTGCACCAATTACGCCAGTACAATTCTGCGCAGTAATTGAAAGATAGTATTTGTTAATTGTATCTTTAATATCAACCTGATCTGCAACAACATCATGATTACATTCCATCATTGGCAACATTTTACCAGTACCAAAACTTCTTTGTATAGCAAGTATATCACCAACAACAGAACTAGCTGTTGGGAACTCGCCAGCACCTGGACCTGCCATCATTACACGGCCAACAGGGAAACCTTCTAGGACAACACTATTCGTAACGCCATTGATATCAGACAAAGAATCCTTCAACGAAACAAGCATAGGATGAACTCGCACATCAACTCTATCATCTTGAGTAATACGAGCCAATGCAACAAGTTTAATTTTATACCCAAGCTCTTTTGCAAACTTCATATCATTTGCACTAATTTTTGTAATTCCTTCACGATAAATTTTATTGATATCGACTCGTCTATTCAAAGCAATTGTAGCCAAAGTTGCAAGTTTATACGCAGAATCAAACCCTTCAACATCACCTGTTGGATCAGTTTCTGCATACCCCAATTCTTGTGCTTCTTTCAAGACAGTTTCATAAGAAACACCATCTTTTTCCATTTTTGTAAGAATATAATTTGTTGTACCATTCAAAATTGCTTCTATTTTATTAATTTTATTGCCAGCCAAAGTTGTTTTTATAGGCATTATAATAGGTATACCTCCAGCAATTGCAGCTTCATAAAGTACAACCACATTATGTTCCTTTGCCAAACCAAAAAGAGGCTCACCTTTTTTTGCCAACAACTCTTTATTTGCGGTAACAACATGTTTTCCATTTTTAATAGCAGTTGTCAATAAATCGTAAGCTGGTTCAACTCCACCAATAACTTCAACAACAACATCAATTTCTGGATCATTAACTATTTCAAAAGCATCTGTGGTTAACAATGTTTCATCAAGATTTTCAATATTTCTTTTTTTATTAATGTTCTTAACCGCTATTCTCTTAATTTCAATTTCTGAAAAATCAGATAATACTTTCACAACACCACAACCAACAGTGCCTAAACCAATTAAACCCAAATTAATCTTATTCTTT
>JAZSES010000246.1:0-3833 GCA_045531805.1 Candidatus Limenecus sp.
GGTGTGATAAATTTTTCCTTTGCTTCATTTTTCGCACCGTACGACGAATGATAAATATCACCAACTGAATGATTATAAAGTCCAACTGATCCGTCATCAGTTATTGTAAATGTATATATATTAGATTGAGGCATAGTTCCCTGCAAGACGTGTCTATAAATTTATTATACTTTTATATTTATTTGATGTGAAAAATTTTTTATTACTTTACAATTTTAACGAAATATTATCATTGTATTACGTAGCGATACACAATGATAATTATTTTGTAGCAATATTAGCCTTATCGTTATATATCGAACAGTAATAAATGATGTTTAATTTTTTAAAAGAAAATTTTATAACTTGCAAATAATTTTTTTTGGTAATGAATAGAAAGTTTGTCTAATTTATATTTTTTTTAGAACTTTCAAGTGGGAGAATCATAATGAATAAAAATATGTGCACAACTATATTAATGGTTGAAGATCACAAGCTTCTAAGAGTTGGGCTTAAATCATTATTTGAAGAAAATAATAGTGTAATAGTTATTGGTGAGGCTGACAATGGTAAAGATGCCATTGAAAAAGCCAGAAACTTACGCCCAGACGTAGTTTTAATGGATATCGGATTACCAGATATGAGTGGAATTGAAGTCACCAAACGCATTTTAAACGAATTTGTTGACCAAAAAATTCTTATCTTAACATCACATTTAAATGAAAAAGAAGTTATGGATGCCTTGAGTGCTGGTGCATATGGGTATGCTGTAAAAGATATAAATACTGAACTATTGATTATGGTGATTAAATCAATTAAAGACGGAGCAATTTGGCTTGACCCTCAAATAGTTCCGTTGATTAGAGATAAATCTTCTTGTTTTATCCCTGCCAAACAAACGTCAAGAGCTGCTTTTCGTGCTCAACACGCAAATCTAACAGAAAGAGAGTATGAAGTCTTGAAACTTGTTGTTGAAGGTTTATCAAATGCTGAAATTGCAAGTACTCTTACAATAAGTGAACATACTGCCAAAGCTCACGTTTGTAACATTATACAAAAACTTGTTGTTGATGATAGAACTCAAGCTGCTGTAAAAGCAATTAAGGAAGGGCTAGTTTAGTTTTTATTTTCTGAAAAAATTTCTATCATGCTCTTCATTACTGCAATTGCATCTGCTTTAATTGCAATATCTGAAGATTTCATTATTGGAGCATTTTCATCAGTATTTATTGAAATAATTTTGTCAGCATTTGTAATACCTGTCAAATGTTGCATTGCACCTGAAATCCCAAATGCTAAATAAAGTTTTGGTGAAACCGATACACCTGTTTGACCGACTTGTATTTCTTGGTTAGCCCATCCTTGCTCAACTGCAGCCCTTGATGCAGCTGGTTTACCATTAAGTAATTCTGCTAATTTGTATATCAATTCAAAATTCTCTTTTGTTTTGAGACCTAGTCCACCAGAAACTATTATTTCTGCACAAGTCCAGTCATCAGTTTGTTGCTTTTGTTCACAATTTAAAATTTCAACTAAACACTCAATCCCATTAATATCTGGTTGTATTTCGATAAATTGAGGTTTTTCAATAGTATTATTGGGTCTTACTTTAAAAGCTCCAGGTCTTATTGTTGCAAAATTTGGCTTTGTCTTTGATATTATTGTTGCCATCAATTGTCCACCATAAGTTGGCCTTGTTGCAAGTAAATTTCCATCCTGATCGTTACTAATATCAGTACAGTCTGCGGTTAAACCTATATTTAATGCCGATGCCGTTCTTGGGGCTAGGTCTCGACCATTGTCAGTTGCACCCATTAGGAATATATCAGGTTTATTGTTATGTAAAAATTTTGAAAGAACTTTTGCATATACACACGTATTATATGTCGTGAACAAATCATCATTAATCACAAAAATTTGTTTTAACGGAAGTTCGCTAAGTTCTTGTTTTGCTAAGTCATAATATTCCTTATTTGTAATTAAAACAGCTGAAATATCGCAATTTTCAAAGCAAGTTACAGCTTTTGATATAATTTCTTTTGAAACATCATGGATTTTATTTTGCTGTAATTCTATATATATATATACTTGATTAGACATCGTTCTTCCTACATTGGTTGATTTCATTAATTATGTAATTTGCACATTCTTTGGGTGAACACTCGTTAATTCTTATTGTATTTCTTTGAATTGTGGGTTTAAAGGCTTTTCTAACCTGTGTTGGAGAACCAATTAGTCCAATTTTTTGCATATCCGCACTAATTGAATTTGCATCTAAAATTTTTATATTTGTATTTTGTGCACGAATATAATCATTAATTTGTGGCGAAATCGTAATTGTTCTATTAATGGTTGTAACAAGAGTTGGATAGCCAATTTTTACATCTTGTTTTACATCTTTTGTTTCTCTTGTCCAAATAGAATATGTCTCATTGACTTCTTTTAGTGCAATAGTGTTTGTTACTTGTGGAATGTTAAGTTTTTCAGCTAATGAAGATGGCGTTTGAGCTGTATCTCCATCTATAGCTTGTTGTCCACATATTACTAGTGAAAAATCATTAGCATGTTCTTTAATAAATTGAGCTAACGTGTAAGCAGTTGCTAATGTATCGGCACCGGAAAACTTTTTATCAGATAAAAGAAATGCTTCATCGCAACCATACGCGATAGCGGTTTTTAAAGCTTCAACTGCTTGTAGTGGACCCATTGTTACCGCTTGAATTGTTGTTGAAATATTTCTTTTAGATAGTAATGTTCGGACATTTTTAGCTAACTGTATAGCACCAATGTCATATGGGTTTATTATAGAGTCAAGCCCATCTCTTTGTATTGTGTTATTGATAGTCCACTTAATATCACTAGTATCAGGAACTTGTTTAATACAGACAATGATTTTAAAATTCATTAAAGAATGTCCAATCCTAAATCAATTACAGGCGCTTGCGCAACTATTGCGCTAGTAGATATAACATCTACACCTGTTGATGCAATCTCATTTATTGTATTTATTTTAACATTTCCACTAGCTTCTACAATAGCCTTTTTGCCAATTAAATTTGTGCATTCTTTCATCTGATCTATTGTCATATTGTCTAACATAATTATGTCACAACCGACCGACAACGCTTCTTTAACCTGCTCAATGGTATCACATTCTACTTCTATTTTATGTGCGTGAGATAGATAAATTTTTATATTATTCACCGCTTTAGTAATAGAACCAGCTTGTTTTATATGGTTATCTTTTATCATTACGCAATCAGATAAGTTGAAACGATGTAATCTTGCTCCACCTGTCATAACAGCGTATTTTTCAAACATTCTAAATCCTGGTGTGTTTTTTCTAGTATCAGTAACTGATGCATTGTAAGGCTTAATAGCGTCTTGATAATTTTTCGTTTCTGTTGCTATTCCAGACATTCTTTGCACGTAATTTAAAGCAGTTCTTTCACCAGTAAGTACAGCTCTAGCTGGCCCAGAAACTATTGCAATTGTCGTTCCTTTTGTGACTTTTGTTCCATCATTGTAATTGATTTTAACTTCGATATTGTCAGACAGTATTTCAAAAACCCTTTTAAAGATATTTACACCACAGACAACGCAATCTTGCCTTGCGTTTAAAAGAGCTGTTAATTTATCAGTTGGCGAATACAAAAAATCAGTAGTAACATCACCAAATCCAATGTCTTCTTTTAGTGCAGCTTTTATATGCTCATCAATAATGAAATCATGCAATAATTTTTGAGTCATTTTTTATAACCTCTGAATTAACACCAATTTTATTTGAAATTTCCGTTTGTTTCGTTTTTGAATCAGCTCTAAAGTGTGCACCAATTGACTCTTTTCTATTTAAT
>JAZSES010000273.1:0-3065 GCA_045531805.1 Candidatus Limenecus sp.
GATTTTCGCCAATACCAGCGAGTAACCAATGGCTTACACCAAATGTCATAACGATTGACAAAATAGAAGTCAACCAAACAAGGTTTGTCAAAGGTTTTTCAAAGTCTAATTTTTCAGCTTTGCCAAACAACAATTGTGTCAAACCTGTGTTAATCCAGTATGCAACAACAGAAGTCACAATCATCAAGAATCTCATTGTGAAAATCCATGTTAACAATTGGATTTGATATTGAGGGAATACACCCAACAAAATGAATGAAACAAGCGCAACACCTGTTACACCATAGGTTTCAAAACCATCAGCTGTAGGTCCAATAGAGTCACCAGCATTGTCACCAGTACAGTCAGCAATAACGCCAGGGTTTCTAGGATCATCTTCTTTGATTTTGAATTGAATTTTCATCAAATCAGAACCAATGTCAGCAATTTTTGTAAAAATACCACCTGCAACACGAAGAGCAGAAGCACCCAATGATTCACCAATAGCAAAACCGATGAAACAAGCACCTGCCAATTCGCCAGGAACAAATAGAAGAATAACGAGCATCATGATTAACTCAACGCTAACCAACAATACCCCAATACTCATACCAGCTTTCAATGGAATGTTCAAAACTTTCAAAGGATTACCTTCCAAAGAAGCAAAAGCTGTTCTTGCGTTTGCTAATGTATTCATTCTGATACCAAACCAAGCAACGCCATAAGAACCGAGGATACCGATTACTGACCAAGCCAAAATAATCAATACACCTTTTACCCCCATATGTTGCAAACAACCAAAGTAGAATGCAATACATAGAGCAATAAGAGCTTCCAAACCTAGCAAGAATTTACCTTGTTGAATAAGATAAGTTTTGCAAGTTTCAAAAATAGTGTTTCCGATTTCAGCCATTGCTGAGTGAACTTTGTAGTTTTTAACTTTTACAAATTCGATTAAGCCAAAAACTAAGCCCAAAACGGAAATAGCAATACCCCAAAGCAATAAATTGAAGCTTTGAGCATCACTGGAAAGATTTGGTACTACCAAATCGGCTTCCCCTGCGAATGCAGAGCTAGCTGCAAAAACGAAAGCTGAAACGCCAAGCGCAGCTTTTTTAAGCAGTCCGGACCATTTTTCTAAGATAGCCATCTTTTTTCTCCCTTGTCCTCTTTCTTCCATCATAAAGGACCATATACTATACTTAACCGTAATTGTACCTAAAATTCACATTTTTAACAAGTAATTTACATACAAAATCACAATATCATCTAAACAGGCTACAAAATTGTCCGAGAAAAATTCGTGATAAGGAACAAAGTGACGTGAACGAATTTTTGGAGTGGCATTTTGAAAAGGTGAGTAATTGCTGGCTGCGTTGAGCCGGCAGCAATTGCGATACTAGATTAGATAGTGATTTCAAGAATTACCTTGTCAATAAAAAAAAAATTTGCTAAAATATGTAGTACATTTTTTAAAATACAGTCAAAAAATGGGCAATTTTTCATCACCAACTGTTTTTATATATATGTGAAGGTGAATTGAAAATTTTGTGTGAAAGGAAGTTCTTTAATGTTAAAAGAAATCACTAATTGTATTGAAGCTATCATCTTGGGTCTTATGGAGTTAGCACCTGTTGTTGTTACTGTAGAATCTGATAAAAAAAACTATAGATAATTTTTGCCTAAAAATATTTATTTCACAAACTCTTAACAATTTTCCGTTTTAAAAATTTTTAAGTATAATTAAAAAGAATAATTTAATTCGGAGGATAGACTTTTTATGGGAGAGAATTTTTGTATTGCAATCGTTGATAGAGAAGAAAGCTCTAGAAACATTATAAAAAGTTATCTTTCTGATATAGAGGGTGGCAACTTAATTGTCGAGTTTGACTCAGCTCAAACAGCGTATGAACACTTGTCTTCGCAAAAAAAAGGTATAGTACTTCTTGATATATCAGAAAGTACTGACAAAGCGTTAGAAGACATTAGAACAATAGTGTCCATTTCTAACGAGCTAACAATAATTACAACAACCAACAAAATTTCAACAGATATCATAGTAAAAACATTGAGAGCTGGAGCTAAGGATTTCATTAGAAAACCTCTAATAAAAACTGAATTTATTGAAACAATACAGAAAGCAATTGAAAATATAAAAGAAGAAAATAAAAATGAAACCTGTAAAATCATCTCTACATTTTCAAACAAAGGTGGGATAGGTAAAACATCAATTGCTGTAAATTTAGCGGTTGAACTTGCCCAAACAACAAAAGAGAAAGTTGCATTAATAGATTTAAACTTACAACTTGGTGATGTTGCAACATTCCTTGATATGACACCAACATTTACAATGGATTACATTGCAGATAATATTGAGAATCTAGACGAAGAAGAATTATTAAAAACACTATCTAGATACAAAAATACCAGCTTGTATATTATCGCAGACCCAATCAATATTGATAAATCAAGGGATATTACAGCAAACCAAATAAAAAACATTCTAAATACACTAAAACGAACATTCTCGTATGTTGTTATTGACATTGGGACAAACATAGACACAAAAACAATTACGGCTTTAGATATGTCTGATTTAATTCTATTAATAGCTATCGTAAATTTACCAGCAATTAGAAGTACTCAACGCTGTATGGATTTGTTTGAAAAGCTTGGATACACAAAAGACAAAGTCAAACTTATCCTTAACCGCCACATGGAAAATGAGGATATCAAAACTTCTGATATTGAAGATGTTGTACAGCAAAAAGTTTACTGGAAAATACCTAACAATTACCTGACAATGGTCTCAGCAATTAACAAAGGAGTACCTGTCAACGAAATTAACCAAGAATCAAACTTGGCTAGGAATTATAAAGAATTTTCTGTAAAAATTTCAGACTATTTAATTACGCAAAACTTAAATAAAAAGTGTAACAATAAAAATTTAAATATTTAGAACAAAGGAGTATAAAAGTGTCGCTAAAAGAACGCTTGAAAAACACAAAGGATGCAAAAGCAAAATCCGAAACATATGAATTCAAAATTTCCATAAAAAAACTAACTTCCGCAGTAGACAAAATGGA
>JAZSES010000406.1:0-4245 GCA_045531805.1 Candidatus Limenecus sp.
ATCGCTCGTCTTTTTAACTTATCATTTGTTGGTTTAACATCAATCATCAAGTTATGATAAGTTTTTCCAATTTTTACCATTGCCGCAGTAGAAAGCATATTCAAAACCATTTTCTGTGCAGTACCAGCCTTCATCCTTGTAGACCCTGTAATAGCTTCCGCTCCAGTTTTTACACATATAAAACAATCTGCAGAAGCCTTTGCTTTTGCCTCTTCATTTGATGTAATCAAAATAACCTTACATTTTTTAAGCTTAGCAATTTCTAAAAAACGTACAACATACTTTGCATTACCACAAGCAGAAATACCGACAATTGTATCGTGGTCACAAATATCTAAAGAATCAAAATCTTTTTTTGCCAATTCTTCAGAATCTTCAGCACCCTCAATAGCTTCACGCAAAGCTCTATCACCACCAGCAATAACACCTCGCACCATTTCAGGTGAAGTACTAAATGTTGGCGGACATTCAGAAGCATCTAAAACACCCAAGCGCCCGCTTGTGCCAGCACCAACATATATCAAACGCCCTTTATCAATAAAATTTTTTACAATAATATCAACACCTTTTGCTATTTCTGGTATACATTTCTGAACGGCTTGTGCAATTTTCATATCTTCGTTGTTTATCATTGTCAGAATATCAACAGTCCCAACAACGTCTATATCAACAGTATCTCTATTTATCAACTCAGTTGAAGTTATATTATTCATGATTTCCTCTTAGTTACATCAATTTGATATTGTACCCATAATAACCCTTTTTGTAGCACCTGTACAAGAGGGAATATTATTTGGAATACCTTTTATAGTGCAAACTCCCAACATCGCAAATGCTAGGGCTTCTTTTAATTTATCATCAATACCATAATCTTTGTGCGTTTTTATCTTAACAAAAGGTATTTCTTGGCCCAAAAAATTTAATATAGCCTTGTTGTAAGCACCCCCACCGCCAATAACAATTTCATCTATTTGAGTTTTTGGAAAAACAAAATCTTTATAAGCATTAGCAATTGTTTTTGAAGTCAAAGATGTAATTGTTGCTATCAAATCCCTTTTATCCTCAGGCGCATTCTGTAGAATTCTTAATGCATAATCTTCATTAAAGAGTTCCCTACCGGTGGATTTTGGTGGCAATTTCTTGTAATAGTTTTCTTGCAATAACTCTTCCAGCCAAAGTTTATCAATATTTCCAGAGAACGCAATTTCACCATCTTTGTCAAACGGCTTATCAAAAAACTTTTGAACATAAAAATCAATAAGCATATTCCCAACACCAGTATCAAAAGCAAAAGTTTCACAATCCTTCGACAATACTGTAACATTGGCTATACCACCAATATTTTGAATAGCACGAGGAATATCTTTTTTAAAAATCAACTCATCAGCAAACGGAACTAATGGCGCACCTTGCCCTCCAACTGCAATATCCTTTGAACGAAAATCACCAACTGTTTTTATACCAGTAAGTGCCGAAATTACAGAAATATTACCTATCTGCAAAGTACTTGCAGAACTAACGCCACCAATACATTCTTCAATTGGCATATGATAAATCGTTTGCCCATGAGAAGAGATTAAATCAATTTGAGTTGGGGACAACGCTGACTTTTGGGCAAGTTCATTTGCGCACTTACCAAACAACTTACCAACAACAAAGTCTAAATGACAAATATCTTTAGTATTTGCGTTATTATTTGCAACCATTAACAACTTTTCTCTTACTTGTTCTGGATACGCTAAGGAATGAGAATTTAATATTTTAAAACTAAAATCTTCATTTATTTCAACAAGACAAGCATCTATTCCATCCAAAGATGTACCAGACATCATTCCAATTACAGTAAGAGTATTTTTATTCATAGCAAAATTATACATTACATTCAGATTGTTTCTATACGCTAAAAAACTGAAAAAGACCTCTTTCGAGGTCTTTTTTTTATTAATACTAATTTTACTCTTTTAAAGCTGCTTTCAAACGAGCCAATGCTTTTGCCAAGGCAATTTGTGCACGAGCATTATCAATTTCAACTTCGTGAGAGCCAAGTCTTGCTTCGGCTCTTTCCTTCGCAGCTTTTGCACGAGTAACATCAATGTCAGAACCTTTTTCTGCAAGGTCTGTCAAAATTAAAGCTTCATTATCTTTGAACTGAAATATTCCACCCATTGTTGTGAAATACTCAAATGTACCATTCTTTTCAGCCTTAGTAACACCTATTTCCAAAGCAGCCATAAATGGTTGGTGGTCAGGTAAAATCCCAAACTCACCTTCAACACTTTTTGAATAAATAGCATCAACCATTTCATTATAGACTTCTTTTTCGTGTGTTATAATTTTTAAACTTATCTGTTTACCCATTGTTTTACCTTTCAAGGGTTGCTCGACTTAACATAGCTTAATTTAGGCTCTTTCATAAAGAAAGAACCTAAATTAAAAATAAACTTATGCATTTTTCATTTCTTCAGCTTTAGCAAGAACTTCTTCAATAGTACCCACCATGTAGAACGCTTGTTCTGGGATATCATCGTGTTTACCTTCAAGAATTTCTTTAAAGCCTTTGATAGAATCTTCAAGTTTTACATATTTACCAGGAATACCAGAGAATTGTTCAGCAACAAAGAATGGTTGAGAAAGGAATCTTTGAATTTTTCTTGCTCTGTTAACTGTTTCTTTGTCTTCTTCTGACAATTCATCCATACCAAGAATTGCAATAATATCTTGCAACTCTTTGTATTTTTGTAGAACTTCAAGAACTTGTCTTGCAACATTGTAATGTTCTTCACCAATAATCACTGGGTCTAACACTCTTGAGCTTGATGCAAGTGGATCTACAGCAGGGTAAATACCCAATGATGCAATTTGTCTTGAAAGTACTGTAGAAGCATCCAAGTGAGAGAATGTAGTAGCAGGAGCTGGGTCAGTCAAGTCATCCGCTGGTACATAAATCGCTTGAACAGAAGTAATAGAACCATCTTTTGTAGAAGTAATACGTTCTTGTAGCTCACCAATCTCTGTTGACAACGTTGGTTGGTAACCTACAGCTGAAGGCATACGTCCCAAAAGTGAAGATACTTCAGAACCAGCTTGTACAAATCTAAAAATATTGTCGATAAATAAAAGTACATCTTGTTTTGAAAAATCACGGAAGTACTCAGCAGCAGTCAAAGCAGAAAGACCAACTCTCATTCTTGCTCCTGGTGGCTCGTTCATCTGACCATAAATCAAAGCTACTTTGTCAAGTACGCCAGACTCTTTCATCTCATTCCATAGGTCATTACCTTCACGAGTTCTTTCACCTACACCACCAAATACAGATACACCTGAGTGTTCTTGTGCAATGTTGTGGATAAGTTCCATAATCAAAACGGTCTTACCTACACCAGCACCACCAAACAAACCGATTTTACCACCTTTTTGATATGGTTGTAGCAAGTCGATAGCCTTAATACCAGTTTCAAAAATCTCTACATTTGTATTTTGGTCGACCAATTTTGGTGAAGGTCTATGAATAGGAAGATAATTTTCCGTTTCAACAGGACCCATTTCATCAACAGGCTCACCCAATACATTCAAAATTCTACCCAAAGTCGCTTTACCAACTGGAATAGAAATAGGCGCTTTTGTATTAATAGCTTTCATTCCTCTTTGCAAACCGTCTGTTGAAGACATCGCAACTGAACGAATTTTATTTTCACCTAAAAGTTGTTGAACCTCTGCCACAACTTTGCAACCGCCTTCTGGATAAATTTCCAAAGCGTCGAAAATTTCAGGCAATTGTCCGGGTTGAAATTCCACGTCAATTACGGGACCGATAATTTGAGTAATTAAACCCTCATTTTCTGTTAATACCGTCATTTTACCCACCTTTATTTTGTTAATGTAGTAATTATACAATTTTACTCATTGTCATACAATTGGCAAAAAATTACATGGTTTAAAAGGATGAGAAATAATATATAAAAAAATATTTTTACAACTTGATCTAATCTAGTATCGCAATTGCTGCCAGCTCAACGCAGCCAGCAATTACTCACCTTTGACTTCTTTTGCGGAAATCTTTGATTTAGTGCAAAATGTCTTCACTATGTGAACAAAACGCCACTCCAAAAATTCGTTCACATATATTTTATACGACACACAAAAACTTCGTTTTTGCTTTGACCTCTCAACAAACGTGACATTTAGTCACCTTTGTTTCGGCAGAGTCTCTATTCAAAACTTGCCACAGGCAACTTTTGAACAGAG
>JAZSES010000327.1:0-3665 GCA_045531805.1 Candidatus Limenecus sp.
TTTCATATATTTTTACCTAAAACAGAAAACAAATAGAATTTTAATTTATCTGATTTTTATTACAATTGGAATCTTTAATGTCTATACAAATAAAATAATGGAGCTTGCACAACAATTCAATATAGAATTGTCTACAATAAAAATTGCACTATATATTATAATAGTACTAGTCATACTAAAAACCATTATTAAAACAATGATGACAGCAGTCAATGCAGATGTTCAAGAGCACCTTAATAAACTAGAGGAGACAAAACAAAATTTAAAAGAACTTACAAACCCAGACAATCAATTTGATAGACTTGGTGTTGACATTTTATCATTGGGGGTTGGAAGAAACTTAATACAAATCACAGACCCCGACCAAGATGGTGAACTACTAGCTAGAACTATAGCACTTAGACAAAGATTAACTGATACTTTAGGTTACATAATACCAAATATCAGAATTATGGATGCTTGTAAATTGGAACTTAACGAATTTAGGATTTATGTCCGACAAGAAATAGTTGCAACTGGATACGTATATCCAGACAGAATTATGGTTCTTGAAAAAGAACTCCAAACGCACAATTTACAAATCCCAAACAATCCAATCACTGGTGTTTGTTATAGCACTCAAGAGCCTTGTTATTGGGTAGAAAAACACGAAATTGACAGAGAAAAAATCAAAGCATACAAGCCAGAAGAAGTTATTATAAATACAATAGAAGAAGTTGTAATAAAAGAAGTTGACACAATTCTTTCTAGCTACGACGTAGAAAAGTACCTAAACAAAGCCAAAGAAACTGAGTATGCAAAAACACAAATAGACACCCTGTTAAAACAAATACAAACGAACGACATAAGAAAAGTTTTTGCAAATCTAATTAGAGAAAAAATATCGATAAAAGACCTCTTATTTATACTTGATAGATTAAGTGATTATTCAAGAAACGAAAAGAACCCCAATATACTCTCTGAACAAATAAGAGCAGACTTGGCTAGACATATTAGCTTAAAACAAGCCGATGAAAACTTAGTTTTACACGCACTTACACTTTCCCAAGAATTGGAAAACAATCTTGGTAAAATTTTACAAGAAAATGAAACGGGTGAGGTCTATTTAATTACACCTACTCAGTACGAAGAATTAGTAAAAAAGACCTGTAAAACTATTGAAATAGCAACCAACAGACTCAAAAAACAACCGGTAATTTTATGTTCTCCCAAAATAAGATTACCCTTGTACAAACTTTTATCAATACATATACCATCAATTTCCGTTATTGCTTATTCTGAATTAATAAATGAAGTTAAAGTAGAAGTAATTGATACAATCAAATAATCACACCATTTTTAAAAGAATTAAGGAAATAAACAATGGAAAATTTAAAAAACAAAATAGAAGCAATGATAAATGAACAAAAATATGCAGAAGCATTAAAAATTTGCAATTCGGAATTAGAAAGAAAAGATACATATAACAGTGATTTTGTTGCACTACTTTATTACTCAAAAGGCTTTATCCTGCACAACTTTGAAAAATACGAAGAAGCAATAGAATGTTTTGATGAAGCAATTATTTTAGCACCAAATAAAACAAGCATATATTTTAATAGAGGTTTTTCAAAAAGTGCAGCAGAAAATTACTACGGAGCAATAAACGACTTCACTCAAGCATTAAAAGAAACCCCAAAAGCAAACTATATATATTACAATAGAGGTTTTGCATATGAAATGACTTATGAATATAAAAAAGCTCAAGAAGATTACCGCAAAGCTATTGAACTTGGACTAGACAACAGTGACATATTCTATCGTTTAGGTGGAATACAAAATAGCGAAAAACAATACTCTGATGCCATTGAGTCATATACAAAAGCAATCAACAAAGAAGAAAATCCAATATTAATTGCTATTTTGTATGCAAAAAGAGGAGATATCAAAACGAGACTAGAAGACCTCGAATCAGCACTAGAAGACTACAAATTAGGACTAGAATACGATTCTAATAATGAAGACTGTCAAAATGGACTTGAATACACATCGTATCAAATTGAAGATAAAAATCAAGAATTAGAACAATTACAAAATTTATCAGAAAAAATAGATAAAGGAATTGAACTAGCGGAATCATACTATCAACGTGGTGATTTATATTATAGAAACTTTGAAAAGTACAATGAAGCTATTGCTGATTATACAAAGCTTGTCGAATTAATCACAACAGAAGAATTATCACATATAAAAAAATATGCATTAGCAACAATTCCACGCTGTTATCATTATATGAATGATTTTGTTGAAGAAATTAATGCATATAAAAAAGCACTTGAGTATTACCCTGATGACATTGAATTTTATGAAAAAATAGCAAATGTACAAAAAAATTATCTCGAAGATTTAGAAAGTGCTATTGAAACTTATAAAATAGGTATCGAAAATTGCACTGAATTAAAAGAAGCATATTATGAATTAGCACAACTATATCTAAAACAAAAAAAATATGAAGACGCTGAAAATGCTGCATTAAAAGATATAGAAATCAAAAACAATCTAAGATGCCACAACACCTATAACATTCTAGGTGATATAAGATTTGAACAAGAACAGTATAACGAAGCAATTGATTTTTACAGAAAAGCACTAGGTCAAGGTGAAACATATGATATTGAGGCTATCTCGTCAATATTCGATTATACAGATTTTTTTGTAAAAGAAAAAATAGCAAAAACCCTAATCAAATTAAAAGAATACAACAAAGCTATTGAATTGTTAAATGAATTGATAGAAATTGGCGAATATAATGATAAATTAATAGCCCAAAGAGCAGAAATCTACTTAATTTTAGGTAAAAAACAAGAAGCACTACAAGATATAACCAGAGCATTAAATATAGATAACGAAAATCAAAAACTAATGGAGCTAAGAGAAACTATAATCTTATCTTTGAATAAAGAGGAAAATACTTAATGACAGGTAAATACAAACACTATAAACGTGAAAACTCAGCAAGTGCTGTCTATGAAACAAAACAAGAAAATAAGGTGGATAGTTTCGTAAAATACATACTTTGTTTTTTTGCATTATCATCACCCATTTTACTTTTTTACTTTATTTCCCAAAATTATGGACTATTTGGTATTTTTACCCCATTAGGAATATTTGCAACAATATTTTCATTTATTATCTTTTGTATAATTGCACTAATATTTTATGACAACAAAAATAAAGATAATATTACCCAAAAGCTAGGTATTATCTTATACATATTCTTGGCTATAAGTACTACAACGGTGTGTATAACTCAACCATTTGCAGAAACATATCATTGCCAAAACAATATATGCAAAGTCACAACATCATCGTTTTTTAAAGATAAACAATTAACTGCTTTAAATATTACAAATGAGACAAAAACAATTGGTATGAATATGAAATTAGATGACGGTAGCAAGACAACTACTGGACTAATTTTAGAAATAATACAAACATTCTCATACGCATTAGATATAAAAAACACAAAAAGAATAAAAGAAGCAAATGGCAAATATATAAAAGTAAAAAGTATTCATGGACTATATGGAATAGTATTAATACTATTCTCTTGTATTTTTATTATCCCTATGTTGTATTTTTTATACTGTGAAAAAACAAAATTATTTTATATTTTTGTATTAATA
>JAZSES010000411.1:0-25264 GCA_045531805.1 Candidatus Limenecus sp.
TGATACAAAAAATAAAAACAAAAAAATAAATAAACAAGCTAATAAAGCTAATAAAGGTAAGAAAAATACAAAGAAGAATGAAACAAAGAAAGATTCTTCATTACCATATAATATTAACTCATCTAAATATAGACAAAGAACAATTATAGTGAGATAACATGAAAAATTATGCAGGTTTAAAACCTTTAATTGAAAATTATTTCTTAGGTGCATCTTTAAATGAAGAAACTCAAGAAGATGGCGCAAAACATTATTATTTAGAAGGTATATATTGCCAAGCTGATTTGGAAAATAAAAATGGTAGAGTATACCCAGTAGAAATATTAAAGAGCGCTGTAGATGCTTTTAATGAAGAATGGGTAAAAACTAATAGAGCATTAGGCGAATTAATGCACCCAGAAGGTTTAGAAGTAGATTTAGATAGAGTATGTTTGCGTATATTAGATTTGCATCAAGATGAAACTAACCCTTCAAATTTCGTAGGTAAATCAAGAATACTTGATGGTACACCAAAAGGTGATTTAGTAATAGGATTATTAAAAGGTGGAACACAATTAGGTGTATCAACTAGAGGTGCAGGTTCTATAAATGAACAAGGCATAGTTGATAAATTAATTCTTGTAGCTATTGACGCGGTATTAAATCCAAGTGCGCCAGATGCGTTTATGAAAGCATTAAAAGAAGAACAAGAATTTACTAAAAGATTCCAAACTTCTCATAAAACTAAATTTTTACGTGATTATCAATCCTTAGTAGAATCAGCATTAGTTAATACTAAAAAAGCTAATATGAAACGAAAAATGGATTTATTAGAAGATTTTATTAAAAATTCTATCTAAGATAATCTAACTAAGAGAATAAACAATTTTAAAAGTTATTAAACGGGTGATAACTATCACCCTAATGATATTTTTACTAAGTTGTGATAACTCTACGCTATCTCCAAATAATAGTGCTAATAATTATATTATTAACGAGAATGTCGAGTCATTCATTATGGCTGAAGAAGGTTTCAGAGCTAAACCTTACATATGTAAAGGTGGTATGCTAACTATAGGTTACGGTACTAAAGCTATATCATCAAATGATATAGTTGATAAAGAAGAAGCCACTAAAAGATTGAGAGATTATCTTAACGAAGTTACATATAAAAAAATAGTTAGATATAATATTAATCCTACACCTAATCAGCTTATAGCTATATCTAGTTTTGATTTTAATACTAATAAAATGATAAATCTTATAAATGAAGATAAAACTATCAATTGCGATAAAATTTTATTATATAATAAAGTTAAGGTTAAAACTGCTGATGGTTATAAATATGAAGTTAGTTCTGGTCTCAATAAAAGAAGAATAAAAGAATATAATATTTGTAAGAAACCTATGTAATTTGCAATAAATAATTACATGAAGAAGGATTTGTCAAATAAAGAAAAATTACAAATTTTAGATTCTAAGAAATCTAAATATTTTTTATTGCAATATTTAAATGACGAAGACATAGACGAAACATTAGAATATGTCCAATTTGTGAAAAGATTTTTTATTAAATTGCATAAAAATAAAGATATTAACGTTAATTTATTAGTTAATCATCTTATAATGTTATTTAATTGTTTTAAAGATGAATATATAATCAAATATTTAATATTAGCTATAAATCAAGAACATTTAATTTATCTGAAAACTATTTTATTATACATGAATAAAATTGGAATTAACCATCCTTGGTTTAAGGATGTTCCAATTTCATATGATTTTGATTACTTATTACATACTATCAATAGAGGCAAATATGCGTTATAAACAAGGTATATTTAAGCCTAGAAACCCTGATAAGTATATAGGCAATGTTAATAATATTTGTTATAGAAGTTCATGGGAAAAACGATGTTTCAAATGGTTAGATGAATCACCAAAAATAATAAGATGGAATAGTGAAGAAGTAGTAGTTAAATATGTATCTAAATTAGATGGTAGAATCCATAATTATTTTGTAGATTTATATTTTGAAACAAAAAACAAAAATGGTGATATAGTTAAATATTTAGCTGAAGTTAAACCATATGCGCAGACTATTAAACCAGTAGAAGGAAAAAATAAAACTACTTATCTTAACGCTTGTATGACTTATCAAAGAAATATGGATAAATGGAAATATTGCAGTGAATTTGCTAAATCGAGAGATTTAAAATTTGTTATTTTGACAGAAAAAAATACTAAAGGTGCATTTTTATGAAGCAATCTCAAGTTAATGATATATTAGATAAAGCATTAGAAGCAGATTTTAGCGATGTAGTATCTACTAATGTACCAATGGTTGTTCCTGAAAAGGTGAATATTCCAGCAGATACTGAAAAAGAACAAGAATTAATTAAACAGAATTTATATGACACTAGCGCTAAATTATCAGCTGTAATGGATTTTTTAGTTAATAATATAGAATCTTTAACTCAAGAAGTCGGAATGATTAAAACTAGCCCAGTCAATGATATATGTTCGGTTGCTAAAGAAATTGGTGTTATAAATGATAGATTATATAAATATACTCAACCAATTGTTCCAAAATCTTTTAATGTGACTCAAAATAATATAAACTCTAATAATAAAAAGAAAGATGAAATTGAAGATAATAATTTTTCTTTAGAAACTCTAGATAATTTAATTAAAGCTGGGAAAGTAAAATGATTAAAGTAATTGAAATAAAAACACCTAATTGTTCAAGATGTAAACAATTTGAACCTGAATATCAACGAATTAAATCTATATATCCGGATATTGAATTTTCGGAATTGATATTTGGGCAAAATCCTGAAGCAATGGATTACGCTAAAAAATATAATATAAAAGCCGCACCAACGTTTGTTATTATAAACGATGATAGAGAAGAATTAGCTAAACCTGAAACTTTAGAAGAATTGTTAAAAACATTATGATAAGATTGGATACAACTTATTTAGATTATCCTAGTGCAGATGGTATAGCTGTAGTTATGATAATGTCAGGATGCGGGCATAATTGTCCCGGCTGTCAAAATCCTGAATTACAATTATCTTATAAACCTATAGATGATATAGATTTTATAAGCCAATATTGTCAAATGTTAATAGATTATTGTGAAAGAAATAATACTAATAAAGTTGTATTATCAGGTGGAGATTGTTTATATTTGAATAATAGATTATTAACTAGCGTAATATGTGAAAATTTCGGGCATAAACTTGATATTTGTATTTATACTGGTTATTCTATAGATGAAGTTAAGAAGATGAATATAAGGGGATTTAAATATATTAAATGCGGCAAGTTTGATTGTAATAATATACAGAAATCTGAAAAAACTGATGAATATATACAATTTGTAAACAAAACACAAAATCTATATGACGGTAATTATAATCAATTATCTATAGATGGAAGATTTTATTTTAATTAGGAGGTCATAAATGTCGGAAACAAAAAAAGCTATTAAAATTAAGTTTCCTGAATTTGATATAAATGATAATAATATATATCAAGAAGATATGGATAAAATTATCGATGTTAATTTATCTGAAGCTAATACTACTAGAACACTAAAAAATATTACTGAAACGTTAGCTAAATCATTGAAGACTAAATATGGTATTACTGATAAAGAAGTACTAAAGACTAAAGTTAATGAAATATTAAAACTTCATGGATTAGGTTCTGATAATTTTGACCCAATTGCTTTTATATCTAAACAATTATTCAGCAATAATACTATTAATGATATATCTGTAGATGATAACGCTAATAAAACTGATTCTAATATGACTGGTATATGTGTAGAATCATTTTTGCCATATCAAAAATTAGCAGGCTACGATTACTTATATCAATCAATTAAAGATTTATATGGTAAAACGGAAGCTAAAAAATGCTCGGCGGATATGTATGATTTTAGTTTAGCATTAAATGATTCTACTAAAATATTATTGCCTTATTGTTATTGTATAGATGCTAGTAAGATAGTTACAGAAGGTAGAAATTTCGGACAAGTTCATTCTAGCCCGGCTCATCGTATTTCCACTTATGTTTCGGTGTTAGGTGACACTATTAGAGAAATATCATTTAATTTAGCGGGTGCAGTAGCAATCGGTACATTATTTATGGATATTGCGCATTTAGCTATATATAGAGAAAGAATTACTTTAGATGATTTGAAATCTGATAAAAAAGTTCGTAAGATGATGTCTAATCATTTTCAACAATTTATTCATACAGTAAATCATTATAGTAGAAATGCAGTAGAGAGCCCATTTACAAATGTATCATGTTTTGATAGAGATAAATTATCTGGATTGATTGATGATGATAACTATGGTTGGTATTTCCCAAAGAAAGCTGCAATTGTAGAAGATAATAATTTAGAAGATACTAAAGAAGCTTATAAGAACTTTGTATTAGATTATATTGAAGAATTGCAAGAAATTTATATTGATATATTTGATGAAGGTGACCCATTACGAGGTGGTTTACAATTTCCTTTTCCAGTAACTACTATTAATTTGGGAACTACTACTATAGATGGTAAAAGAGAATTAACATTAAAGAATAATAGATTATTGAATTATATTTCTAAGAAAGATATTTCTAGATATAATATATATAGTTCAGAAGGCACAAAAGTAGCTAGTTGTTGCCGTTTAATTTCTGATAGTGATTTCATATCATATGCAGGTGGTGTCAATTCATTTGGTGGTTCACAAGTTTCTTTAGGTAGCCATAGAGTTGTTACAATTGATTTCGCTAGATGTGCATATGAAGCTAATAGTTATGATGATTTTAAGAAGATTGTATCTGAAAGAGTTAAAAGAATGGGTAAAATTCTTAAAGCTCATAAAGTATTAATTTTGAAATTAGAATCGTTAGGTAAACAACCATGGATTACAAACGGTTGGATTGATATGACACATATGTTTTCAACATTTGGATGTGTTGGTTATGTAGAAGCTGCAGAGATTTTAAAATTCAAATTTAATCATTCAGATTTTGATTATATGAAAGACTTCTTAGTTTATTTTAACGATGAATGTCAAAAGGTAGCTAATGAGGAGAATATAATTTTCAATATTGAAGCTATTCCAGCTGAAGGTATGAGTCCTAAGCTAGCTAAAGCTGATAAAATTATATTTGCTGATGAGGAAGGATATTACAATTTTGAATAAAAGGATATATAATGAGAAAATTTAAGATGCCTGATTTATTGGCAAATCAATGGGTTAGTTTATGGGAAGACCACACTATATATGAAAAAATGAAACGTGACGGTGAAATTAATTCACTTATGACTGGTGGGAGTATAGTTCATATATCAGTTGATTCAAAACTAACATCGACTCAAGCTAAAACTTTAGTTCAAGATGCTGTAAAGAACGGTATGGAACATTTCGCATTGAATTGTGTATATAGTGAATGTAGAGAATGCCATAAAGTAGAAAAGGGTGATTTCAAAGTATGCCCATCATGTGGTTGTGAAAGATTAAATCACTTTAGTAGAGTTATCGGATATTTCAGTTTAATTGAAAATTGGAATAAAACTAGACGTGAACACGATTTCCCTAATAGAAAATTTATTTCTAAAGATAAGATAAAACTTGAACTAGGTGAATAAAGTATTATAATATATAATATATAATATAGAAGGTGCTAAAATAGGCCTTCTATATAAAACTAACTTGCTTAAATAAGGAGTAAACAAATGAACTGGTTAGATACTTTAATAGAAGATATGTTACAACAGGAATCGGTTTTTAGACCATTAAATAATACTAATGCTGTATTTCCAAAATATAAAATTACTCAAACAGGTGAATGTAATTTTATATTAGAATTAGCATTGGCCGGATATGATAAAGATAAGATTGAAGTTACTTCAGTAAAGAATAAATTATCTATATCTTATAAACCTAATCCTGTAAGTGAATCTAAAGAAGAAAAAGCTTATTCAGTTGTATTAGAAAATCATATAGCTGAAAGAGCATTTGAAAAGATTTGGGTGACAAATGACCAATATGATTTGAATGTTAAATCAGTGATTATGAAAGATGGTATTTTGAAAGTGGAAATTGAAATAGAAATACCGGAAACTTGGAAAACTAAAACTTATAAAGTAAAATAAGTTAGAGTATAAACGGGCGGGGGCATTGATAGTATAGATATATCAGAAATGGCATTGACAAATAAGTCCATTGGTCGTCTATAACCTCAGATATATCTATCCTCCGAGGGCATATAATACAAACAGTGCGAATATAGACTATTATATGTTAATATAAGCTATCAACATTCTTTAATGGAGGAGAGAATGAAATATATTATATTAGATACAGAGACTACATGCCTTGATTTTAATAAATTAGAAATATGGCAATTTAGCGGCATGGTAGTAGATTTAGAAGAAAAGAAAATCTCTAAATTTGATTATAAATTTAAAACTAAAAATGAATTATCATATGAAGCTAGAGTTAGATGTAATATTACTAACGAAATAGTTTCATCTTATCCCGAATTTGACCCCAATATTATAATTAAAGAATTATTAGTAAATGAAGAAGATGTATATTATATTGGGCATAATGTTAATTTTGATAAATTAGCTATAATGAATGTCTTAAATAGATATAAGGCGTTTAATATTGGAAATTTAAGAGATAATAATAAATGGATAGATACTCTTAAATTAACTAAAGCTAAATATAATGATTTAATTGTGAAAGATATTTCAGGTGAAAATCCTATTTCATATAAACTAAATTATTTATTCCATTTATTTCATTTGTATAATAATGAAGAAGATTTAAAATTTCATGATAGTATGTTTGATGTTGAAATAACTTGGAGACTATTTAGATATATTTGTAAAGAAAATAAATGGGATATTAAATATGATATAGAAGAAATATTAAAAACTAATATTAAACCTATATTATTGAAAACTTTCCCTTTCGGTAAATATAAAGGTAAAAATATAGCCGAAATATATAATATGCATACATCTGAAACTGATAGTTATTTCGGGTGGTTAGCTAATCAAGAAATTTGTGATATTAATAGCCCTAATTGCAACAAAGATTTAATTTATACATTAGAACAATTATAAGGAGGAAAAAATGAGAAAATTGATTGTATGTTTAAGTGTATTATTTTTAGCTGCTTGCACTAATCCAGAAGTGATTAGACCATATGTTGGAGGACCTACATATTATAAAATGCACCAATGTTATCAATATGAGTACCCTAGAAGCATTAAACAATGGAATAGTGATTTAGGTGTATATGATGTATATATGAGAACTGGAAATGATAAAGTAGAATTATGTAATTACAATAAATTATATCAACCAATGTATGGTGTTTATGATGGCAGAAATTAAAGTTATTAATAATATATGTTCGGTGTATTAGGGGATTAAAATTGAAAATCGCAGGTTTAGATTTATCTATGAGCTGTCCAGCTATAACAATAGCTGATTTAGATAAAGAATGGAAATTTGAAAATTTTAGAGTTGAATATCTAATAGGTACAAAAAAATATATAACTACTATTGAACCATTTAATATGGAGGGTAAATCTATACCTAAAGATTATAAACATAATGAAGAAAGATGGCACCTTATAGCCGATTGGGTCGTATCTAATGTTAAAGAATGCGAATACATTAATTTAGAATCTCAATCATTTGGAAGTATAGGTTCAGCATTATGTCAAATTAGTGAAATGCATGGCGTAGTTAAAAATTACTTATATAAAAATAATATAAACATTATATTAACTCCACCATCTCAAAATAAAAAATCATTTAGTGGAAAAGGTAACGCCACTAAATTAGAAATGATAGAATCATTCAAATCTAAATATAAACTTGATTTATTAAATACATTTAATATAATTGGTAATAATTTACATCCTGTTGAAGATATAGTAGATAGCGTAGCTTTAGTTGAAGGTTTAAAGGATATATTAGGAGAGAAAAATGCCTGAAGAAAAAATTACATTTATTAATAAAAAAGGTAAGACTAAAACTATACCTTGTGAGAAATGGGATATATCTGAAGTTGTTAATGTTAAAGAAACTGGAAATTTAAGTTATGTATTATTAGATGAAATTAAAAAAGCATGCCAAAATAATAATTTAAATTATGAAGATTTTTTAGATTGGATAACTGGTCAGACATGTCCGTTAGTGGAATCTGAAGGTGATAATAAATTTTATTGTATATATCCATGGGATTTTGACCGTTGGTTTTATTATAAAATTAAACATAATGTAACGCCTAAAGTATTGGATTAAAAATGAATAAAACAGTATTAGTTATTATATCAATATTATCATTATTAGTAGTATCAATGTTTTTTATGTTAAAAGACGCTAATAGTACTAAAAAAACTTTATCAACTCAATTAGAACAAGCTAATATAGAAATTGTCCAATTAAAAGAATATAATGTTCAAAAAGAAACAGAAATGAACAATATTCAACAAGCATATAATAAGATAGTTTCAAATTATAAAGGTACTGAATGTGAAAATATGAAAGTATCTATTGAAATGGTAGAAGCATTAAAAACTATAAGGGACGCCAATGATTGATAAAGCAGATATTTTAGAAGTATGTAGAGTATTATTAGTAGCGGCAGTATTATTGGGATTATTATTTTTATGTGGATGTGCAAAAGATAATATAGATACTAGATATTATCAAACAAATTATGGTGAACAATGTTTATATGCACCCCACACTGATTCATATAAAAATTTATTATTCTGTTATCAAGAAAATTTATCTAAGGAACATTCACAGAATAAGCTAACTAATCAATAAAGGTATATAGATGATTAAAGATTTTTTTAAAATTAATCCATATAAATTTGAACCCACAGATAGATATAAAAATTGCAATTATGATAATTATGTGGATATGGTTAATGAATTAGTATACTCATTTGGGAGAGTTTATCTATTTTTGGGAATTTCAGATGAGTTTGATGACGCATATTATATTTTTGTGGATAGTAATGGTTTAATATCATATCACAGTATGGTTGGAGATATCGGGGAACCATTAAAGGATTATATGAAAAAATCTAGTTATAAAGTATTTAAGAAATATTTTTTAGACCATCAAAAATATCAAAGAGATTGGAGAAAATCATTTGATAGTGGGATATATTTAGATACACCTAATAAATATACTCAAATTGATTATGAATTGACTGATAAAGGCGTTCCGGTAATTAGAAAAAGATATACAAATTTAGACAAATATGAATGTGATAATTCATTCATACTTGATAATAAAAATATTAGACATAAGTTTTGGATGTCATTTTGGCATATATTTGGATTTCATTATATAGTTAATATAAGAACAATTTATGATGAAGTTCAATATGAGAGAGAGTCAATTGAAGAGATTCCTGATTGGTCTAATATAGGTGAGATAAGTATAGGTAGATGTAAATTATGTGAAAAAGTTATCAAGGTTAAATCTAGAAGTAAATTTGTAGATTATTGTCATAATCACGAATGGTGTTATAAATTATTTAAACCAATTTATAAATTTTGTTATTATTATAGACGTGAAATAAAGGACTAATTATGTCTATATTAAATATACATATATATGATAAAAATAAAGAAAATATTAAACCATCATTAGTTAATAATGAAACTGATATTTGGGTTGATTATAGAGATTATCATAAAGATTGGACTTATAATTATCAGATTAAATTAGTTAAAGAAAATGTTAATAGTGATGATTTCTTAAAGGTTATTTTGAAAGAGCATAACCCTAATAGAAATTTATTGACTCATGTATTTTTAGACTATTCAAGAAATATAATTTTAACAGATTGTGTCATTAACAATCATCCAGATTGTAAACAGAAAATTAAAATAGCTAATAACGCTATAAAATTTTATCAAGATATATATGATGAAAAGCCTCAAATAGTTAATTTCTTAACACCTAATGGACATTTATCTGAAGCTATACCAGAATCAATAGAAGCTTTTGGGTTATGCGCTATAATGAAAGAACGTTATAATGATATACATTTTGATATGCAGCAATTAGATGTATGCTTATCATATAAAGCTCGAGCAGCCAAGAAAATGAATTGGGAAAAAGGAGCTAATATTATAATAGTTAATTCATTATCAGAAGGTAATTCTATTTATAAAGCATTATCATTAGGATACTTTAGTTTTTATGGATATGTATTAGGAGCAGATGTTCCTGTAGTATTAAATAGTCGTTCATTTTTAGATTTGAATACTGATTCTTTAAATCTTATTTAATATAGTTATAATCATAATATTGATGGAGGGATATTATGGATAATAGTTTTTTCTATACCTATATGAAAGATTATAGTAGCAGAGTATTTTGCCGAGGTTATCATAAAGGTAAAAGATTTAATAGAGTAGTTGGGGGATTTCATCGGATTACATCTAATATACGCAACACATGTAATTATATAGAAGATGATATGACTCGTAAATTAGAAGCTGAAAATAGAAAATTCGTAGATTTTAAAAGTCGTATATATATTCCTTTAGAAACATATAATAATTTAAGAGGTTTATTATCAGCCAATTATACTGGTAGAATGTATAAGGGAGAATATTTTAATTGTACATTCAAGCCTACAGAAAAAACTGATATATTTGGGCAAAGAATGGTTGAAGTAGAATACCCAGTAAGACAAAGTCATGAACTAAGAAAAAAATTAGAAGAAGATTTTATCGATGTTTATGATAATATAGATGAATGCGTTAAATTAAGACATGAATTTTCATTAAGACCGGATTGGAATGTTAATTATGATATGATAAAGATAGCGTTCCTTGATATTGAAACTGAAACCGAACATGGTGGAATCGATACATTCAATACACCAGAAGTTATAAATGTTATTACATTAAAAATTAAAGGTGGTAAGATTTATACATGGTGTTTAGGTGAATTTAATACAACAGATTCTAATATCGAAGTATATAAATTTACTAATGAAAAACTAATGCTTAAATCATTTATAGATAAATGGAGAGAATTAGATATTGATGTTCTAAGTGATTGGAATGGATTATCATTTGATATGCCTTATTTGGTTAATCGTATCAATAGGTTATTAGGTGAATATTATTCAAAATTATTATCACCATTTCATACTATTAAACAAAGAAAAACTAAAAATAGATTTGGTAAAGAATATATAACTTATGATATTTTAGGCATAAATCATCTTGACTATATGGAATTATATTTGAATTTTAATCATACTCCTAGAGATAGTTATAGTCTTAATAATATTTGTCAAGCAGAAATTGGGAAGGGTAAATTAGATTATAGTGAATATGGAACTTTAGGTAGATTATATAAAGAAAATTTCCAGAAGTTTGTAGAATATAATATTCGAGACGTAACTATTATTGAAGAATTAGATGATAAGTTGCAAATGATTCGCTTAGCTCTTAGTATTGGATATAAATGTAAATGTGGATTCGATGAAGTATCTAGTCAGATTCGTTCTTGGGATTGTTTTATATATAGTAATTTCCAATCTAAAAATTATGTAATACCACCAAGAAGAGAAATTTCTGAAGATGAACGCGGTCAATTAATGGGCGGATATGTTAAGTTACCCGAAACAGGTGTATATTCTAATATAGTTTCATTTGACGTTAATTCATTGTATCCAACTATTATTAGACAATTAAATTTATCTCCTGAAACTATTACTGATGAAATAGATACTAAATTTAAATCTCAAACTACTTATAAAGATGAAGATGATTTACATAAGCTGGGCGCTTTAATTGACTGTACTTATGATACATCTTATCTTAAAGATAGAGATTTATGTTTAACATGTAATGGTAATTTAATTAAAAGAGATAAACAGGGTTTTCTTCCAGAAATGGTTAGTGACTTATATAATAATCGTGTAAAAGTTAAAAAGCATATGAAGAAAGTGAAGCAGGATTTGCAATTAGTTATTAAAGAAATTGAAAAGAGAGAAGGTGCACAATAATGGATTACTCTACTTTATCTTTAGATGAATTGTATAAATTAAAAAAGCAATATAGTGATGAAGTATCGGCTTTACATAATGAGCAGATGGCTATTAAAATTCTTCTGAACGCATTATATGGCCAATTATCTAATAAATATTGCAGATGGTTTGATATTAGATTACCTAGAAGTATTACATGCACCGGCCAGACTTTAATTAGATATATTGCACGTAGAATCAATGAACTATTAAATAAAGATTGTGGCACTGAAAATAAAGATTATATTATTACAATCGACACTGATTCTAATTATGTCAATTTAGATGGAATATATAAGACTAAAGGTTATAAATCTATTGACGATTTAAATGAATATATAGAAAATACTTTAGAACCTTATATTGATAAGTGCTACAGAGAATTTTATGATTATATGAATCATTTTGATTTTCAAATGGTTATGAAACGTGAAGCTATATCTGATAGAGGTATCTTTATCAATAAAAAGAAAAGATATGCTTTATCTGTAATTGATATGGAAGGTGTTAGATATGCTCATCCGCAATTGAAGATTGTAGGATTGGAAGTTGTTAAATCATCTACCCCAGAAGGTGTTAGAGAAGAATTAATCGAAGTCTTAAATATATTGTTATATAAAACTAGAGAAGATTTAGTTAAGTTTATAGATGATTTTAGAGATAAATTTCATGAATTATCTCCAGAAAAAATAGCTATCAATAAAAAAGTTAGTGAATTAGACAAATGGACTACAGAACAATATTACATTAAAGATGGGAAAGCTATTAGATTGGGTGTTCCAATTAATTCTCAAGCGTCTATTAACCACAATATATTAGTGGATAACTTGAAATTAAATATTAGGAAGATTGAAAAGGGTGATAAGATTAAATATGTTTATCTTAAACCTAATCCGTATAATTTTAATGTTATTGGATTTGTAGATTATTTATCTAAAGAATTAAAAATTGAAGAATATATAGATTATGGTAAACAATTTGAAAAAGTATTCTTAGATAATGTTAAGAATATTACAGATGATTTTGGTTATGATTTAAATATAGCTAATGAATTTGATTTAGATGATTTATTTTAAAGGAGTGTAATTTGATTATTCATAATGATGTACAATTAGATTTTGATGATGTATTAATTGCACCTCAAACTACGACTATCAATCATAGAGGTGAAGTAGATATAATCAGAGAATATAAACAATTAATAGAGAAGTGTAAAAAAGATAGCATAACTTATATTAATGGTTGCCCGATTATATCATCAAATATGACTCAAACTGGAACATTTGAAATCGCAGAAAAATTATTAGAAAATAAATGTTTCGCTTCTTTGCATAAATTTTATAGCGCATCTAATATTATATCTTGGATGAATGGTCATAATTGTGAAGATTGGCATAATCTATTTATAACTGTAGGTATTAGAAATAAAGAAGAAGAAATTAATAAACTTACAGCTATTAAAGTAGCCGGTGGGCATTTTAGTATATTAGTCGATGTTCCTAATGCTTATATACCTAAATTATTAGAATATGTAAAAGAGCTTAGAGAAAGATTTCCTAATAATATTATAGCAGTAGGAAATGTATGTACTGGTGATGAAACACAGAAGCTAATTTTAGCTGGAGCAAATTTAGTTAAAGTTGGTATAGGCCCTAGCCAAGTATGCGATACTAGAATTAAAACTGGATGTGGCAGACCTCAATTATCAGCTATTATAGAATGTGCAAATGCTGCTCATCAAGTAGGTGGTCTAATTATAGCTGATGGTGGCTTTAAGAATCCAGGAGACATATGTAAAGCTTTAGTTGCGGGTGCGGATATATGTATGAGTGGTTCATTATTTGCTGGATGTGATGAAGCTAGTGGAGAAATTATAACTAAATGTTATAGAACTGGTGAATATAGTGTAGCATTTGATTCAGATTTTGTACCGGGTAGAGTAGTACCAATTGCTGATAAACCTATTTATGAATATAAGAAATATAAAGAATATTATGGGATGAGTAGTTTTAGAGCTCAAAAGGAAAATTATGGTAAAATAACTACTACTGGAACCAGTGAAGGTGTAGAATGTAAATTAGTTCCATATACAGGTCCAATTCAAAACACTATTGATGATATTAAAGGTTCATTGCGAAGCTGTGGCAGTTATATTGGAGCTAAAAATGTTAAAACTTTTAGTAGACAGGGCATGTTTTATAAAGTAAATAGGATTAAATAATGAAATATATACAAGGTGTTATAATATCTAAGAAAAATCATTTTTGGTTCAATAAAACTACTTATGTTATATTTTTAGATGATGGCCATATATTTAGTCAGACATTGCATGACCAATGGGTTACTGGGGATGTATATTCTAGTTATCGAGTTGGTAGCCTCATGAAATGCATTAAAGTGTATAAGAAATTTTTATGGTTTAAAATACCATCATATAAGATAATAGGAGTATGGAATGGCTAATTTACATTTTCATTATGGCGCTATGGGTGCATCTAAATCTGCTGACCTTATAATGAACGCCTATAATTTTAAGAAAAATAATGTTAAAGTTGAATGTATTAAACCTAAAATGGATAATAGATGGGCTGCCGAAAGAATTAATAGCCGAATAGGAATATCAACTGAAGCTATAAGATTAACTGATTTATCTAAATATCAGCCTAAAGAAGATACTAAAGTTATTTTAATAGATGAAGTGCAATTTTTTAGTCCTAAAGATATTGATATTTTAGTTAATATTGCTGATAGTAAAAATATATTAGTAATGTGTTATGGTTTATTAGTTGATTATAATGAAAATTTGTTTCCTACATCTAAAAGATTAATTGAAGTGGGTGCCAAATTACATCAATTAAAATCTAATTGCCAAATAGAAGGATGTATGAATATAGCAGACCATCATTTATTGTTTGATAGTAAAGGAAAAGTAGTAAAGGGTGGAACTGGCATTCAAGTAGGTGACAGTATATATAAATCGGTATGCAGAAAACATTTCAATGAATATTATAAAGGAAAAATAAAATGAAATTTAGAGAATATAATAATATCTTTCCTAAAGTAGTAAAAGCATATACTCCTAAAGAATTAGAAAAATTGATTGCCGAATATGCCACTAAATATAATATGATAGATTTACAATATAGTACCACTGAAAATGAATCTATTCATGAAATTGAATATAGTGCATTAATGTTATTGCAGGAGAAAAATCTATGACATTTAATAATGGTAAATATTATCTTAGTTGGTATGATATAACTAAGAAATGTAGAGAGATTGCCAATGCAATTGAAAAGGAATTTAATATAAATGAATTGCAATTAGTCGGTATAGCTAGAGGAGGTTTAATTCCAGCTACTATTATTGCCCATATGTTAGGTATTAGATTAAATATGCTAGATGTATATTCATATAAGAAACAAGAACAAGGTGAAATAATCAATAAATCTATAAATGTTATTGATAGTGCTAAACCTACAGTTCTTATTGATGATATATATGATACAGGCAATACTTATAAGTATCTTTCGAGAAACTATTTATTTGATAAAATGTATTTTATAATAGATAAGAGAGACAAAGAATATCAAAATGATAATTGGTATGTATTTCCATGGGAGGATTTAAAATGAATTTAGATTTACCCGATACTAATAAACCTGTAGTATCTATATTCAGTGGTGGATTAGATAGCACTATATTAACTTACACTTTAGTTAATAAGTACGGTAAAGATAATGTAGTAGCTTTAATTTATGATTATAATCAAAAACATAAGATTGAATTAGATAAAGCTATGACTACTATTCAAAAGCTGGGTATTAAATATAAATTATTAGATATATCATTTTTAGGTGATATTAATAAAGATTTTAGTAGTTTGGCTGGAGATGTTGAATCTAATAATAATTCATCAATGCCATCTACATATATAGCTAATCGCAATTCAATTTTAATTAACATTGCAGTTAGCTTTGCTGAGACAATTAATGCAGGGTTTGTATTTTATGGGGCGCAAAGTCACGATGTCGCCGGATATTGGGATTGTTCTCAACAATTTGTAAATTCATTAAATAATACATTTGCATTAAATAAAGAACATCCTATACAAGTGATAGCACCATTTATGAATTATTGGAAGAAAGATGAAATTTTATTGGGGCGAGAATTAGGCGTTCCATTCAGTGATACATGGACTTGTTATAATCCTCAAGGCGATAAACCATGTAATGAATGTGGAAGTTGTATAGAAAGGGCGTTAGCATTTATAGAAGCAGGAGTTAAAGATGAATGACCAATATAGTGATTTAGTAGCTAGGTTTGAATTAAAATATTGTGATAAATGTCAAACATATATGACAGGCAATTATTGTTCTAAATGTGGAACGAAATTAGAGAAAAGAGAACCTTTAACAAAAACATGTCCTTGTTGTGGTGGAAGTGGAAAAATTCCTAATTATCCATCACCGTGGGGAGATATATGGCAACGACCTTACGTATGGAATCAGGGCGCAGTAATGACTAATGATTATCAATCATCAGATACTAATCCATATGCAGTGAAACTTGAAAGTGATAATATTGTAGTTAATAATACTCATAAGGAGAATAATTAATGATAGATGAAAATACAAAATATGCGGTTATTAGCTGTAGTGGTGGATTAGATAGTACTAGTTTATTATTACATATGTTAGCTCAAGATTTAAGGGTTAAGATTGTTAATTTTAATTATGGCAGTCAGCAAAATAAATATGAATTGAAATGTTTGAAACGTAACATCAAATATTTACAATCTAAAGATTATGATGTAGAATATATCGAAATTGATATTTCTAAGGCTATGAATAGTTTTAGAAGCTCATTAACTAGAAAAGATATTGATAATCCATTAGGTGAATATACAAAGGAAAATCAAAAGATTATATTTGTACCTAATCGTAATACTATATTTGCTAATATTATATTCGGTCATGCATTGACATTATCTCAAGATACAGATACTGGAGTAGTAGTAGGTTTAGGAATACATAAATCGGATAATAAAGATAATAGTACATATCCGGATTGTACACCGGAATGGGCAGATGCAGTATATAATGCATTTAAGGTTGGTAATTTTGAAAATAAAGTTACAATGTATAACCCATATCAAGATAAGTTTAAGAAAGATGTATTAGCTGACGGCATTAAATGTTGTAAAGTGTTAGGGTTAAGTTGGAGAAGAATTTTCAAAAACACTTTAAGTTGTTATAATCCGGATAATAAAGGTGTAAGTTGTGGTAAATGTCCTACTTGCATTGAAAGATTAAATATATTTAAGGAATTAAAGAAAGTAGACCCAATTCAATATCAAGGATAAGTTATGTTAATATCTAGTGAAATACCAGTTAAATATTTGGATAGATTAGGATATCTAAATGATTATCCATTTATAATTAACATTTACAGAGATATTCCTAAATATAGAGAATATTATATAAATGCATGTCAAAATTCTAATATAAGTTTCTTAGATAGTGGTTTCTTTGAAAATTGGGAAAATGGCACTGATTTTGATACTAGCATTAACGCATTAGCTGAAGGTGTCGAAATATTTCAGCCGATGTATGTATTTAGTGAAGAAAAATTTAGTGATTGGGAATATACTGTAGAGAAATCTAAAGAGTTTAAGAATTTCTTTAAGGATAAAGTCAAGATAGCTACTTGCGTACACGGAAGAACTTATGATGATTTTATTAAATGTTATAGAGTGTTAATGGAAGGTGATTTTTGTGATTTAGTTGCATTTAGCCATAAATTTGCATTCCATGATGAAATTATTAAAAATAATCCTTATTTGAAATGCGATAACAAATATTTAGAATTATCATTAGTTAGAGTATTTGTTGTTAAACAAATGTTAAATTTAAGCTCTAGATATAAGAAACCTATTCATCTATTAGGATGTAATAATCCAATTGAAATAGATATGTTAAGAATATTTGACCAAATTATAAGTGCAGATACTTCTAGTCCATTTATATATGGTGCATCGGGTAAATCTTATAATCAGATAGGAATATTACCAGACGGAAAGATTCATCAAGGTAAAAATTATATGGATAGGGCATTTGAAAGATTGGATTCGGAGGATTATACTATAATTCATTCAACTTTATGTGATATAGATATAAATTATGATTGGTTAAAATATGGATGCCATCCATGGGTAATGAATCGTGAATAAAAAAATCAAACGCGCATTATTATTATCATTATTGATAACATTTATTTGGTATATAATTTCATTTTGTGTATTTGGATATGAAATAATATTGAATAATATACAAAATGATTATATAATAAATGCATTGAGTGCCTATATAATATCATTGGGGCTTAGTATTTTAATAATAGATATGATTGAAACTAGTTAGGTGAAATAATGAAAAATATTCTAATTATGCCATGTTCAAATGGTAAATATCATTATCCTTATATTCGAGATAATAAAGAATTTTCTATAGTAGCAAATCCTATTAATGAAAATCAATTATCTGTAATTGATATTAAAGATGATATTGAATCTCAAAATTATAATGGTTTAATCGAAGCTTATAAATTATATAAGAATAAAAATTATCAATTAGCTTATAATTATTATAAAGATAATTTATATATCTACAGTGCTTTATTTGGCCTTATAAATGCGGAATATAAACTATGTTCATATAATGCTACATTTAGTAAGACTTCACCCAAAGGCCCCTTATCCCCAGAAATTGTGGTTAATAAAGATACATTATTGTATGACTTTGGAAGTGATATAGGAAACAAAGATTTACCTATAGATATTGTTGTATCTAAAAATTATATTAAACCTCTATTAAATACATTAATGAAATATGTAAAATCTGATAGAGAAATTAGAATCCATTCTAAAAGTGAAGATACGTTTAATATAGCTAAGAAAAATAATTATTTTACTAATATCAAATATATCAAATATAATTACAAGCAAGGTACAAACGTACATTATACTATTATCAAAGAAAACTTGTTAAATTAAAATAATTGACTAAAATAGAAGTAGGAGGAAATGAAATGAAACCAGTATTTGGTGTATTAAAAACAGATGAACGTGCAATTATACCTACAATTGCATATGGTGGAACTAGTGCTTGTTTTGATTTATGTGCAACGGAAACAACTATTATTCCCGCTCATGGAACTGCATTTATTCCTAATGGATTAAAGATTTCTATTCCGAAAGGTTATTATCTAGAATTTGCTAATCGTAGTGGAAACGGAATTAAAAAGAATCTACGCATTCATCCGGGAATTATTGATAATGGTTATTTGGGACCTTTAGAAGTTAAAGTATTTAATTTAGGTGATGAAGATCAAGTTATTGAAGCTGGTAAAGGTATATGTCAAGTTAAAGTTATGAAAATTCCAGAATATGAATTAAAAGAAATCACTGAAGAAGAATGGGAAGAATATTCAAAGGATTCTTTAAGAGGTGAAAATGGATTCGGTTCAACTGATAATAAGTAAGGAATAATAATGAGAATAGCTTTTAGTGGTGTTCAATGTACAGGTAAGACTACATTGATTAATGCTATGACAGAAATGAAAATGTTTAAGAATTTTCAAGTCATTAAAGAATCTGTGCGTTCATTAAAAGCTAAGGGGTATCAAATAAATGAAGATGGGAATGATGATACTCAATTAGCTGTAATGAATGCTCATATTATGAATTTAATTCCTGATAATACTATAATTGATAGATGCTCATTAGATGGTCTATGTTACGGTGAATATTCGTATAATCATGGTAAGGTAACTGAAGATACTTTGAATTTTTGCCGTAAAGTGTGGGAATTAACTCAAGATGAATATGATATTATATTCTATTTGAGACCTGAATTTGATATGGTAGAAGATGGTACTAGAAGTACTAATAGTGAATTTAGAGATGAAACTTTAAATATATTTGAGAAGCATATATTATCTAAGATATCTGAAGATGCAATGTTATCAAATGATATGGGCATGGATTTTCATAATATATTTTTGTTGACAGGTTCAGTTAAAGATAGGTTAAAGCAAATTAAACAAATTTATAAAGATAAATTAGAATCTTTGGAGGATTAGTATGAAAGGAAAAATTACAGCTGATTATTTGCCAGATATGCAGAAAACTGAATCTGGTTTTTATAAAAAGCGTATAGCTAAAGTGGGAGTGAGAGGTATTAAACAATACATTCCCATTTTAATGAAAGATGGGACTATTCAAAAAGTAATGGCAGATATTTCATCTTATTGTTCATTAGATGAAACATTTAAGGGTATTAATATGTCTAGAATTACTAGAACTATTAATAAAGTATTGCAATCTAATCCCAATGGATTTAGAGGATTGGAAGATTTTGTTAAAGAATTAACAGAAGCTCATAATAGCCCAGATGTATTTATTAAAGCTAAATTTAGAATGCTAATGCATAATGAAACACCAATGTCTGATTTATATTCGCAAGAACCTATTGATGTAGTAATTGAATCTCAATTTAGAAATAATGAATATAAAACATTTTTAAGTGTAGAAACTGTAGGAATGTCATTATGTCCTTGTTCTAAGGAAATGTCATTATTAGTTAATAATTTAACTGAAGATGAAAAAGAATTATTAGATTCTATGAATTGTGAGATGCCTAGTGTAGAAGGTTCATTATATAGAAAAATTATGATGGCTGGGTATGGTGCGCATAATCAAAGAAGTCATATTAATATTAAAGTTGAATTAGGTGAAGATAAAACTAATACTCTATGGATTGAAGATATTTATGAAATAGCTAATATAGCATCTTCTTGTCATACACGTTCAGTATTAAAGAGACCTGATGAAAAATATGAAACCGAAGTATCATATTTAGGTGGTTATTTCGATGACGATAAAAATTTCATTGAAGTACCCGGAAATGGACCAAAATTTACAGAAGATATTGCTAGAGATGTAGCTGAACAATTAGATAAAGCATTAGATAACACTATTAAAGATTATGTAATCGTAGTTAATAATGAAGAATCTATTCATACTGGTGATATTATGGCTACATCTATATTGAATGCTGGAAGGGAATTGAAATAATGAAACCAAATTACATCATATTCTTTGATAATGACGGAGTAACAAGTTCTTGGCAAACTTGGGGAAATAAAACTTATATTAAATCATTAAATCCATCTATTGGTGATATTGACTTTTATAAATGGAATGCTATTGATAGGTTAATGGATAGGATATCAAATGAATATGATGTAATTGCTATTTGTATATCCACATGGAAACAAGTATTATACGATGAAGATAATGTTAGAGATTTTACTAAATTTGCAAATTTAAGAAGAATTAAAATTGCTAATGATATTCAAGTTGCACCCAAATTTAGTTATCATGAACCTTGGGAAAGATTAAAAGTTATAAAGCAAGGCATAAAGAAATATAAACCTGTAGATTATATTATATTGGAAGATGAATTTGGGCAATCAATTGAAAACGAAGGATATCATAATGTAATTAAAACAGATAAATTAGATGGTTTCTGTTATAAACATTTTCTAGAAATGGGCCAAATCGTAGATAAATGGCAATTAAAAGAAGAATATATTAAAGGTAAAGAAAAATATGAACAAGCTTTATCTACTTTATTAAATTGTTCCATCTGAAACTTGAATTATATAATTTTTTATCATATAATAACATTTATAAAGGAGTAGAAGAATGTTCGTTTTGAAGAAAAAACTTAAACCTACATGTACAGCACATTATTTAGGAAAAGATTTTCCTAGAGCATGTAAAAATATTCATGGTCATAATTATAACTATATAATTGAAGTTGGAATTGAAGAATTAAATGAATATGATATGGGAATTGATTTTAGCCATATTAAAGAAGTATGTGATAATTGGTTACAAGAACATTGGGACCATACAACAATCTTTTCTACATTTCAATGGAAGGCTATGTCATTTTGGGAAGAAATGGGATGGAAATATGAAGTATTCCCAATGGATGATGTAAATACAACTGCAGAAAATATGAGTTACTATTTAGCGCATCTATTTTTAGATGAATTATCTAAATTAAATCCTAGTGTTAAATATGTGACCATGCATGTATGGGAAACAGAAGGTAGTGAAGCTCAATATACTGTAAATAAAATGTAAAATAAAAGGATAGGGAATGGCAGGACAGGTAACTAAAGAACAATATGAATGTGCGATGAGCCTAATTAGGAATTATAGAAATAATCCTGATTTCAAAGCTTGCGGTACTGAATATATGGACGATGCAGAAAGAAATAGTTATGAGTTGGCTTGCGATATTGTGTATCAATATGGTCAACAAATAGCAGCTTATAGAAGACAACAAAAAAGATTAAAGGTGAAATAATGATGCATATATTAGCTGAAAAACCATTCCTATCTATTCAAGGTGAAGGTATCCATGCAGGTAGACCGAGTATTTTTGTAAGATATGCCGGCTGTAATTTAAGATGCCAATTTGGATTAAAATGTAAGAATTGTAACAAAGTTAGAGATATACCAGATTATATTCAGAACGTAATTGATAATATAGATGATTATAATAATGTAGAAGATTTGCCAGTATTTCCTACTTATTGTGATACATATATTGGTATATTACCTGAATTTAGAAGATTCTGGATTAATTATGAAACAAAAGAATTAGTAGATTATATTGTAGGGTTAGTTAAAGATAATGAAAATTATAAAGACTTAACTGATATCGATATAGTATTTACTGGTGGCGAACCTATGTTGCATCAGGATAAGATGTTAGCATTAGTAAAAGAATTGTCAGAATATAATTTGAATAATGTGACTATAGAAACTAATGGGACATTACCTATTAAAGAAGAGTTATATGAACAATGGGTAGAATTTCCAGCTAATTTAACATTTAGTGTAAGTCCTAAAATATCATCTGCTAATTATACTATAGATGATACTTGTATACCTGAGGCAATTAAAAGTTATAGCGATTTAATTGATACTGCTAATGAAAAAGTTGTATTGAAATTTGTTGTTCAAAATGAATCTGATATTCCTATGGTATTGCAATTTGTTGAACGTTATAAAGAGGCTGGTTGCTTCGTTGAAGAAATATGCTTAATGCCTTGCGGTGGAAAGGCCGACCCAGATTTCGAAGAAACACAAAGAGAAGTATTTGATTTATGTGTAAAATATAATTTCAGGTACAGTCCAAGGCTTCAGATGATTAAGCTGAATAGTTGGGGTGTTTAATGAAAATAAATAACTAATTACAAATATTTATATATAAAATTATCCTTTTTCGGCTCAAATATTATATATTAAATTGGAATAAAAATCAAGCAATATAAATTGGTGTTGCTTGATTTTTTTTATTTTCTTTTGGCCGAATATATATAATAATGATTTTGAGAAGAAAGAGATAAAAAGAAGGTTAATGTTAAGCGGAAGGGACACACTAAAAGGAGTAAAAGAATGAATAAAACTTTGATGTTATCTCAAAAAGAAATATATCTTATAATTACTGCACTTGAACATATTACCCGATTAGGGATTTGGAATGAGGAATATGAACAGCTATTAAATAAATTGAACAGTTAATGATAATAATGTAGGAGGTTATTATGATTAAGAATCCGATGAAGAAACCGATAAATGAAATTATTTTCTTTTGTGGTTTCGAGACTGAGACTACTGTTAAATTAGCAGATAGAACAATTTATACTTTAGTAGATATTCCATCAGATACTAAAATCAAATTAACTTTATGGCAACCCGAAGGGTTTAATGATGAATATGCTTTATCAATTGAACACGAAGGTTTAGAGAATTTATCCAAAACGGGGGTGAGAAGGTGGGAAAGAGTTTTAACTAAACTTAATTCCATTGAGGGCCTGATTGTGAGTGTAGAGGATTTAAGGGAGGCTACACTCACAACTGAACAAGAACAAATAATTGATGATATGTTAATTGAAAATGGCATATCATTAGAAGATACTGGGAATGATAAGTGAGAGAGAAGGGGAGTTTAAAATGAGTAAACCAAAAATTAATTTATCACATATCGGTTATAAAAATGCAGATATACTATCTTATTTAGAACCATCAAATAAAGAATTAACATTGATATTATCTCAATATATTGATGATGATAAAAAATTCTTCTCAATATTATGGGATACATATGATATATGTTTTGATAGAAGTGATAATGATTATATTAAACAAGATATATATTCAAATGAATCTTATGTTAGAGAATCAGCTGAATATAATTATGTCTTAAATTTAATTATCAAAGATTATCATGCATATAATAAGAATGGTAATAATCTTAGACAGATTAAAGTATGGGGTTAACAATGTCATATGATAATAATTTTATAAACCGATTAGTTTTATATATCCATCATTACCCTGAACGCATATATCCTATAAAAGATAGTTATATGATACATATTGGTGAAAATAATGGGCATATAGAAATATCTAAAAATAAAATTAAAATGATGATTGACATTGAAAAAGAACCTATAATATTATTAACAGATAAATTACTAATTAAACAGATAAGAAAAACAGTAGGAGGAATATTATGGCAGAAGGAACAGGAATACCAGGAAGACCAAAAGGTATGAACAATGCCCAATTAAATATATGTTGGGATGTATTATGTAAAGATTTAAGGCATTTTCCTGAATTTAAGGTTCCGATGTCTAATGAATATATCTTATATCCTATAGGTGATACTGAATATATTAAGATTACTAAAATAGGTGATAAACAATATCAATTATTATATGTATATAATAATTTAGAATTAAGATGTCAGAAATTGAAAAATGATAATGATTTGGATGCATTCTTAAACAAATTATTATATGAAGATTATGATTTTATATTAGAAGGATTTATTAAACAATTTAAAATTAAAGCTTGATTTATAATATGTATTAACATATAATATAAATTGAGATAGGAGGGTTATATGACGCGAATTAATATTGTACCAGTTGAAGAATTATCTGACCAACATTTGATAGCAGAATATAATGAATTACCTAGATGTCTTAAACAGAAAGTTAATTTATCAGATGCTCCTTCTAATT
>JAZSES010000242.1:0-3184 GCA_045531805.1 Candidatus Limenecus sp.
TTTTTGTTTTTGCAATTTCAGTAGCTAATCTAATAATTTTTTGTGAATAATCACTAAATGGAATATTTGTTTTATGTTCTGTTTTTGGTGTATTATTTTTAATTGCTTCTCTAAATTCATCAGGTTTTACCCCACCAAGAATAAGAAGTCTTGAACAAATATTTGTTTTTGTTTCTAAAATACCAAGCAAAATGTGTTCAGGATATATTTTGTCAGACAAAGAAGTCGTTGCTTCTTTTTGCGCCATTGATATTATGTTTATAGCTTTTTCTGTAAAACGTTCGAACACAATTTTGTCCTTTCCATTTGTAAAATTTTACCAATAAAAATGCTTTTCATTATTCTACAACAAATTATGACAGTAGGGTAGAGTTTGTGTTTATTTTCTATGTTGTTTTGAGCATAACTAATCCAGTATCGCAGTTGCTACCGACTCAAATTACATAAACAAAAAATTAACAGTTTTACCATACACAAGCTCAAAAAGAGAACTTTTTTCTTTTGCCATGTCCAATTTTGGTTTAAAACCTATAGTTTTTATATAAAAATCAAAACTTTCGTCAGTTTCTTTTAGTTCAATACGCAAAATTAAATTCTTGTGTGGTTTATCCATACCATCAGCAATTCTTAATAATGCAGACAATTTTTTCACTAAAACCTTTTGTTCCTCTGATAATGAAGCAAATGCTATATGTTTCATTTCGTCTGGATACGCAGCTCTATGATATCTCGCAATATTAGCTATTATTCTAACTTCATCATCCGAAAATCCTTCAATCCCTCTATCTAGAATTATCTGCATAGAATGTTTGTGATGAGATTTTTTTTCAACACAATATCCTATATCGTGTAATAAAGCAGCTATCCTCAAATAAACTTTTTCTTTTTCTGAAAATTTTTCAATAGACAACATTGCTGAAAAAAGTTTTATAGCATAATCTTCTACTTGTTTTGCATGTTCTATATCTGCAGAACACTCTTTCATCAAATTATAAACACTCTCTAACACAAATTTTTCCATAATCTAAAACACTTGTTCATCCTTTAATATTTTTTCAATAATACTTAAAAGATTATCTTGATTAAAATTAGATTTAACAATATATGCATTAGCCTGAGGAATTTCTTTTTCAAGATCAGCTAAATCATAAGAAGATATAACCACAACAGGAATATCTTTGTAGCGGACATCAGCTTTTAAACGTTGAACAAACTCTTTTCCCGACATTTCAGGCATTTCCATATCTGACAATATCAAATCAAATTTTTCTTTATACAAAATATCAAAGGCTTCTCGAGGATTTTGCACCATTTCATATCTATAACCTTTATGTTCAAGTATATTTTGAAGTAATTTTCTAGTAGTAAGCGAGTCATCAACAATAAGAATATTGTAATCACTATTGATTTTGGTAGATATTTTGGGTCTTGGAACTGAAATAAGAGGTTTTTCTACTGGAGCATATGTACCCTTATACAATTCAACAAGATTTAGAATAAGACAGACTTCACCGTTTGCCAAAGTTGTTATGCCTGAAATATTTTTAAGTTTGATAATAGGTGGCTCGAGTTTCTTTTGTAAGATATTTTGGTCACCCAAAATTCTATCAACAATGATACCCATTAAACTATTTTCAATTTCTATCATTACAACAGTTTTCTTAGACTGTTCATAACACTCTGCTTGTGGCAATTCCATCAATTCACTGAGATAAAAAATATTAACATTTTTATCTTCTATCATAATTGTTTTTATAGAATTTCTCACATAAATATCTTTTTCGTCTACCCACATAACATTTTTTATTGTGGTCATCGACATAGCAAAAAGTTGCCCTGATGTTTCTACGATAAATGCTTTCATAGTGGACATAGAAATTGGCAATTCAATTGTAATTTTTGTTCCTTGATTTGGAACTGAATAAACTTTTACAGTCCCATTTAATTGATTTATTTTTGTTTGCACAATGTCTAAACCAACACCTCGCCCAGAAAGTTCTGTTACCACCTGCTCTGTAGAAAAGCCCGGCCAAAATATTATGTTCATAATTTGTTCAGCTGTAAGATAACTAGCTTCACGCTGGGTAATTAATCCTTTTTCTAAAGCACGATTAAGAATTTTTTGTAAATCAATGCCACGACCATCATCATGAATTTCAATGATAATTTTATTTTGATAACTTCTCGCTATTAAATAAATCTTGCCTTTTGTAGGCTTGCCTGCTTCAATACGTTCCTGTGGTGTTTCAATCCCATGGTCTATAGAATTTCTGATAATATGCATCAATGGAGCTTTTATTTCTTCAATAACCTTTTTGTCAGCACTTGTTTCACTACCAGATATCAACAATTCAATTTCTTTACCTGTATCTTGGGCAATATCTCTAATCATTCTAGGAAACATATGAAATATTGTAGCCAACGGCAATACACGAATATTTTTCACCATACTTTCCAGCTGAGTAATAATCAAAGTCTGTTTGGTGTCTTCTTCATCTACAGACTTTTGTAAATTGATAATTTTATTTATCAACTTCATAATTTTTGTAGAATTTTCCTGTAAAATTGAAAAAATTTGCTTACTAAATACAGAAAATGAAGTATAATCAATCTTTTCTGTAGTATTTAAATATTTTCTATCGTAATACTTTATAAAGCTTTGTGATTTATTGTTAAAATTCTTTAGCTCAATAATTTCTTCAAGTATTTTTTCTAATTCTGCTGTATTCTTTTTTTGTTTAATTCTAGCAATAATAAGTTCACCAACTTGATTTACAAGAGTATCAAGTTTTTTTGAATCAACACGCAAAGTCCTAATCGACGTAGATTCAAAAGAATTAAAAAAGTCTTGTGCTTTTTTTACAGGCAAATTAGCGTCATTCAATGACATACTCAAATTACGTAGTGGATTGACAGTTGTATTCAAATCCAACATTTGCTTTATAATATCAAGACGTTGCAAAACTAATGTAATGTCTTCAGCTTCTTCTTTCGTTGCAAAAGTAATCTTCTCAATTGAGGCAGTGCTTTGACGTAAAATACTAATAACTTCTTTTTCAGGTAAAACATTGCTTTGCCTTAATATATCTAAAATTTCTTCAATTTTATTAAGTATTTCAATAACTTCTTTTTTACGACTCAAATCTACTATCGTTTTTATAGCTTCTCTTAAATCAGTAATATG
>JAZSES010000304.1:0-5217 GCA_045531805.1 Candidatus Limenecus sp.
AAGCACCGTGAGAAGTACCGATAGCGATTGCAAGAGAATCACAACCAGTTCTTTTTACAAATTCAACAGCTTCAGCTACGTTAGTATATTTAGCATCTTTAGCATCAACGTTAACGTCATCTTCAATACCAGCTAATTTACCATGTTCAGCTTCAACTGAAACTCCTCTTTCGTGAGCATATTCAACAACTTTTTTAGTTACAGCTACGTTTTCTTCGAATGAGAATCTTGAACCATCAATCATAACAGAAGAGAAACCACCATCGATACATGCTTTACAAATTTCGAAATCAGCACCGTGATCTAAGTGAAGAGCGATAGGTACTGTAGTTGTAGCAAGTGCTGCTTCAACTAACTTAATAAGATAAGTTTGGTTAGCATATTTTCTTGCACCCGCTGAAACTTGAAGAATGATAGGTGATCTTGTTTCTTCAGCAGCTTCTGCAATAGCTTGCAAAATTTCCATGTTGTTAACGTTGTAAGCACCGATAGCATAACCGCCAGCTAATGCTTTTTGGAACATTTCGTTAGTTCCAACTAATTTTCTTTCTGCCATTTCGAGTTCTCCTCTTTTTTGAACTATATTAGACTGTATTTTTTTTCATACTCAAAATCAGGGTATCGCAAAAAAATCATGATTACAAGAAATTCTTTTTGCAATACAATGCTATTGTCTAGAGAAGGAATTGTTTTATGAAAAAGAAAGTTGCTCTTATAAATCATGGTTGTGCGAAGAACCTTGTAGATTCTGAGCTAATGTTAGGTATGTTGGCTCAAAATGGTATACAAATTACGCTTGATGATACTAAAGCTGATGTTGTTATAGTTAATACTTGTTCTTTTATTCACGATGCAGAGAAAGAGTCTGTTCAATCTATTTTGGAAATGGTTGAGGCTGGGAAAAAGGTTATAATAACTGGTTGTTTGCCACAAAAACATAACGAAGAATTAAAGAAAGCAATTCCTGAAACTGTTGCAATGTTGGGAACCTCTGATATTTCAAAAATAGTTGATGCAGTGAATAAAGTTTTTGCTGATGAAGATTATTATTCTTGTGTATCAGAAAAGCCTATTTACCTTTATCCAGAAGGTGTTGAAAGACAACAAATTACAGTTGGTTCAAGTTCTTATGTGAAAATTGCAGAAGGGTGCAATTATCGTTGCGGGTATTGTATTATTCCTGAATTGCGTGGTCCATACCGTTCAAGACCTATCGAAAAAATTGTAGATGAAGTCAGAAAGCTGGGGCAAAAGGGTGTTTCTGAAATTGTTCTTATTGCACAAGATACAACTGGTTATGGTCAAGATTTGTATGGTAAACCATCTTTGGCAAAATTGCTTTGTGAGTTGAATAAGGTAGAAGAAATTAACTGGATAAGGGTTATGTATACATATCCTTCAATGTTTAACGATGAGCTTATAGACGCTTTCGCAACTTGTGAAAAGGTTGTGAAATATGTGGATATACCTTTGCAACATTCACACCCAGAAATGCTCAAATCTATGAGAAGACCTGTAAGTGACTATCGAGATTTTATAAATAAGTTGCGTTCTAAAATAAAAGATGTTGCTATTCGTACAACTTTTATTGTTGGATATCCTGGTGAAACTGATGAAATGTTTAATGATTTGTATGAATTTGTGAAAGAAGCTAGATTTAACAAAATGGGCGCATTTGAATTTTCTAAAGAGAAAAATACATATGCTTGTGATTTACCAAATCAAATTCCTGCAAGAGTGAAAAAACAACGTAAAAATAAATTGATGAAATTGCAACAGAAAATATCATTAGAGATAAATCAAAAATTTATTGGCAAAGTTTTACCTTGTATTATTGAAGCTATTACAACAGAAGGACAAGTTGTCGCTAGGTCTTATGCTGATGCCCCAGAGGTTGATGGGGTTGTTTATATTCAGACAGACAAAATCCTTGTTCCAGGTGATATAGAACAAGTAAAAATTATAGGTTGCGACGAGTATGATTTGTATGGTGAGTTATAAGCTCGCATTTTAGAGCATTGCTAACTCAAAAAATCTCTCGCACCTTCTGGTTGAAAATCGAAAGCCGCACCATTATTTTTTTTAATGTGGGATTCTGTTTTTTTGCCTAAACTAGCTTCTTGCCCCTTTTCTAGTTGAGCTAATCTTTCTTCAGCAGTTGCGCGTACACCTTTTTGGGTATATAAAATTTCGTTTGCTATATTGTTTGTTAAGTTGTTGTATCCAAATCTTTGAAGTGTTCCAAGTTTGCTCAGTGCTTCTTCAAGTTTTTTGGGGTCATTGGTTGCCCAAGGGTTTAGGTTTGCTATGTCAGCAGTCATTTTTCTTATTACAGCTTCAGTATAAGCTTTTTCTTTGGCAATTTGTTGTTCACAAAAAGCGGCTATTCCTTCATGGTAATCAGCTACATTTCCCATTATTCTATTTGTTAGTTCTGTGCTTGTTTGTAGTGCTTCAGCCTTTTTTCTATCTACTGTTGAGAACAAAGGTCTAATGCCTTGAATTGGCACTTGCGTTGCTGCTATTGCATAGAGTTCTTGTCCCATGAGTTCCTATTCCCCAAAATTATCATAATCTTCCTTATTTATATAAAGTATTTTGATGTGGGGAAATTGCTTAATTTTTAAATTTGTTTACAAGTTTTAAACTTTTTTGCTTTGTTTTAGTTTTTCATTACGTCTTTCGTGGCCAATTTCTTTTCTTATTTCTGACATTTGTTTCTTAAATTCAGGATGTGCTTGCCAAAAGGCCTCTGAAAAATCTTCTTTTCTTATTTTAGGATTATCTCTTCTAAAAACTCTCATTGCTTCTTTAAGCTCGGGCATTCTTGCCCACATTTCATCGGCAAGTTCTTTATTCATTGCTATGATTTCTGGTCGTTGTGCTAATAACCTGTTATGTTCAACCATTTTGTTTGGGTGTGCTTTGTTGTAATCTTTTGTTCTTTGCGATATTTCATTATTGAGTTTCGCATCAGATGCTTTTAGCAATGATTGATATTTTGAACCTAATTCAGGCATTTTTATTTTGCTTAAAATCCAACCAAGTGCGCTTCTGTTTTTTAGACCAAGCTCTTTTGCTATTTCGTTTTCTGTTTTTAGTTTTGCCCAGCGTTCTTTCAGTATGTACAATGATAATCTATCGAGGGATACAGTGTTTTCTATTTTTTTTGTGTTTTTAGAACCTTTTGTTATTACTTTTTTTGCATTTAAAATGTTAGAAAATTCTGGATAGTTTCGTTTTACTTCATCTAATGAATTCATTTCTAATAAAGGAGAAAATGTTTTTATGTGCAATTCTCTAAGTGTTGGTAACTTTGTATTATATTTTTTGTTTGCTAATGCAATTTTGACTTCTGTTTTCATTCTCTCTGGTAAGCAATATAGTCTGTTGTCATAGACATATTGAAGTGAGATGTCAGACGAACTTTTGAATGACAAGTTTTGCTTTTTTATTTTTGCTATTTGAGCATAATAAATAGGTTGCAGTTTCATAGTTTTATTAAACATCGTGAATTTATAATTTGTTATTGTTGTGAAGAATTGTTAATGAAAAAATGTGTATTTTTTAACTTTTTGGTGGTTTTTTTATAGAATAAGAATGTCCGAGAAAAATTCGTGATAAGGAACAAAGTGACGTGAACGAATTTTTGGAGTGGCGTTTTGAAAAGGTGAGTAATTGCTGGCTGCGTTGAGCCGGCAGCGATTGCGACACTAGATTAAATTAGGAAATAAATGGTCTGAAAAGATTAATAGTGTTAGAGGGAGACTTTATGAAAAAGATTTTAGGGGCATGCTTAACCCTATCTGCATTGTTTCTTTTTGCAAACAATGTAGTTTCAGCTGCACCACAGGTATTGGGTGCGAAAATTCAAAAGCCGATTACTTACAATAAAAATGCTAGAGTTATCAAGTATGCATTTGTATTTGATGGGCCATCAGACAAAAATAATGAAGTTTTGGCTCAATTTAAGGATTCAATTACTCGTTCAACTGCACCTGATTATAAAGCAGAATTTCCTGCGAATTTGGTTTATACCGGTAATTGGACAAAGGCTAGTGTGAAAGCTGCCAGTGATAAAGCATTGGCTTCAAATTCAACAATGGTTGTTTCATTGGGATATTTGAGTTCTCAGTATTACAACAATTTGCCAAATAAAAATAAATTTGTAGTTACAATTGACCAATACGGCTTGAGAGATTTGGGTGATGGTTTCTTTAACCCTGTACAACAATCTGTTAAGGGTGTGTTTGCGTTCCAAAAATTAGTCGAGTTCAAAAAAATTGCGATTTTGATGAATGAAAACTATTACAAAACAAGAACAGATTGGCACAAATTTTTAGAACCCAAATTAAAAGGTGTTGATTTTGAGATTGTTCCTGTAACAAAAAATATAGACAAAACATTTGCGGCTATTCCAAAAGACGTCGATGCTGTTGTGTTGACTCCATTGTTCAATTTGTCATTGGATGAGCGTAAACACTTGATTACACATTTGAATGAGTTGAAAATACCATCATACTCAACTTTGGGAAAAGAAGATGTTGAACTTGGTGCGCTTTTGGGTTCAGGTGCTTATGACTTGGATAGAAAAGTTGCAGAAGTTACTTCTTTCAATATAAAAAGTGCATTGCAGGGTAATGTCAAAAAGACTGATAAAGTAATGTTCTTTGAAGATGAAGTATTCTACATAAATGCTGATACGGCAGAAACTATAGGCTATAATCCACACTTGAGAATACTTAATAATGCTGAAATAATCACAAATAAACCTAAAAAAACTTATGATTTAACAGCTGTATTTAATGAGTTAGAAAAACAAAACTTAGATATCGAAAGAAAAAGATTACTTGTTAAAGCAGCAAAACGTTCTGCTGTATCAGCAGCCTTAAAGTATTTACCAACATTTGGTGTAACTTTGGGATATCAACAATACAATGAAGAATATGCTGAATTAACTATAACAGGTGGTAGTGTTGAAGGTATTAATAATACTGGTATGAGTTATGGTGTTGTTAACAAAGCTAAATTAAGAATGGAAGGTGGAAACATCCAAAGTTCAACAGTTGAAGGCAAGACATATGCTTTATACAACATTGGTGATGCAAATGTAATAAATGGACAAATTGCTGCTAGAATTTCTTCTGGTACAAAAGGCGAAACAATTGCAGTATATATTGAAAATGGTACATTTGTTGTTGGTAATGGAGATGAAAC